>JAQZAY010000141.1 GCA_029239415.1 Pseudomonas sp.
GCTGTTCGGCGATGGCAAGGAGATGGAGGCACTGCTGCTGGGGGATGTGCAGATGTTGGCGCCGTCGCTGGCCAAGTTCGAACACTACACCAAGCAGATACAGATCTTCGACCTGCCGTTCCTGTTCGACGACCTGGCCGCGGTCGACCGTTTCCAGCAAGGCCCGCAGGGCAAGGCATTGCTCACCTCGATGGAGGGCAAGGGTATTCGTGGCCTGGCGTACTGGCACAACGGGCTCAAGCAGCTTTCTGCCAACAAGAAGGTGATCCTGCCCAAGGATGCCCGTGGCCTGAAGTTCCGGGTCCAGGCTTCCAGCGTGCTCGAAGAGCAGTTCAAGGCGGTCCGCGCCAACCCGCGCAAGATGAGTTTCGCCGAGGTCTACCAGGGCCTGCAGACCGGTACCGTCAATGGTACCGAGAACACCTGGTCCAACTACGAAAGCCAGAAGGTCAACGAGGTCCAGCGGTTTTTCACTGAAACCAATCATGGCCTGATCGACTACATGGTCATCACCAACGCCAAGTTCTGGAGCGGTCTGCCCGAGGATGTCCGCGGCGAACTGCAACGGATCATCGATGAGGTCACCGTCGAGGTCAACAAGCAGGCTGAAGCCCTGAACCAGACCGCCCGGCAGAAGATCATCGACGCCAAGACCAGCGAAATCGAGCCACTGACGGCCGAGCAGCGCGAAGAATGGCGCGAAGCCATGCGCCCGGTCTGGGACAAGTTCTCCGGTGAAATCGGCGCGGACCTGATCAAGGCGGCCCAGGCAGCCAACAAAGCTTCCTGACGGGCCTGCTGCTGCTTTCGGGCAGGGCTTGATCTGCCGTACAGAGTCCCGGGCGGGATCGCCACCTGTTCATCGACACCGGCCTTGCCACGGCCTGGTGTCGGGCCTTGGCATCACTGCCCGGTTCTTTGCTTCGCTACCGCTTCATTGATGGAGATCCCCCATGCACGCTGTCGCCCGTGTCTGGAACCGCGTTGAAGAACTGCTCGTGGCCTTCCTCCTGGCAGGCATGACGCTGATTACCTTTGCGTATGTGGTGTTCAACAACATCTACGGGGTTTTCTACGCCCTGGGTGATTCGCTGCCCTTCGCCAGCGATTTCATGTTCAGTATCGGCGACGGCATCATGTTCATCGCCCAGGAAATGACCTGGAGCGTGGCGCTGACCAAGGCCATGTTTGGCTGGCTGATTTTCGTCGGCCTGGCCTGGGGTGTCCGCATCGGCGCGCATATTGGCGTCGACCTGCTGGTGCGCCTCTTCAAGCCCGCACTGCAACGAGCAGTGGCGATTCTTGCGCTGCTGGGCTGCATGGCGTACTGCGCGCTGATGGCCTACTCCAGCGAGCAATGGGTCGCCACCCTGTTCACCGCCGGCATCGGCGCCGAGGACCTCGACCGCTTCGGGATCAAGCAGTGGCACATCGTGATCATCGTGCCGGTCGGCTTCACCTTGATGTTCATACGCTTCGTGCAGGTCCTGGTGGAGGTCATACAGGGCAGGAAGCTGAACATCGGAGGCCACGGCGAAGCTGAAGATGCCGTGAAACTGGCAGAAGAGACCAATGCCCAGGAGGCCAAACGATGACCATCGCTTTTTTGTTCATCGCCCTGTTCGTGCTGATGTTCATCGGCATCCCGGTGGCGATCTCCCTGGGGCTTTCCGGGGCCATGACCATTCTGTTCTTCAGTCACGATTCGGTACGGTCGCTGGCGATCAAGCTGTTCGAGACCAGCGAGCACTACACGCTGCTGGCGATACCATTCTTCCTGCTGTCCGGTGCATTCATGACGACCGGTGGCGTAGCCCGTCGCCTGATCGATTTCGCCAATGCCTGCGTCGGCCACATCAAGGGCGGCCTGGCCATCGCTGCGATCCTGGCGTGCATGTTGTTCGCGGCCTTGTGCGGTTCGTCTCCGGCGACGGTAGCCGCGGTCGGGTCGATCGTCATCGCTGGCATGGTGCGTTCGGGTTACAAGAAGGAATTCGCCTCCGGCATCGTATGCAACGCCGGTACCCTCGGCATCCTGATTCCACCCTCGATCGTCATGGTGGTCTATGCCACGGCAACCGAGACTTCCGTGGGCAAGCTGTTCATGGCCGGGGTGATACCAGGCTTGCTGCTGGGCGTGGTCCTGATGATCACCATCTACATCATCGCCCGCGTGAAGAACATGCCATCGCTGCCACGCGCTTCATTCAGGCAGGTCCTCGAGTCCGGACGCAAGGCAGGGTGGGGGCTGCTGTTGCTGGTGATCATCCTTGGCGGCATCTACTCGGGCATGTTCACCCCGACCGAAGCGGCAGCCGTGGCGGCGGTATACGCGGCCTTCGTGGCGATCTTCATCTACAAGGACATGACCCTGCGCCAGTGCCCGCGGGTGCTGGTCGAAGCCGGCAAGCTGAGCGTGGTGCTGATGTTCATCATCGCCAACGCCATGCTCTTCGCACACGTGTTGACCACCGAGCAGATTCCCCAATCGATCACCGGCTGGGTGGTGGAGCAGGGCTTTACCCCGGTCGAGTTCCTGCTGGTGGTGAATATCGTGCTGTTGATCGCGGGTACCTTCATGGAGCCCTCCGCGATCATCCTGATCCTGGCACCGATCCTGTTCCCCATTGCCATGAAGCTGGGTATCGATCCGATTCACCTGGGCATCATCATGGTAGTGAACATGGAAATCGGCCTGATCACGCCACCCACCGGATTGAACCTGTTCGTCACCTCGGCCGTCACCGGCATGCCGTTGACCCGAGTGGTACGTGCGGTTTCGCCGTGGCTGCTGGTGATGCTCGCGTTCCTGATCCTGGTGACCTATGTCCCGTTCGTTTCCCTGGCGTTGCCGACCTGGCTGGGAATGAGTTGACTCGGGCCGGGGGTGTGCGTGATGACTCACGCGTAGCGCCCCCGTTGCCTTGCAGGATCCAAGGCAGGAGAAAGCGCGCTCAAGGCGCATGGGGCTGGCCCGCTGAGGCGACAAACGAATATGCCAGACACAAGAAAGCCCGCGCTAGGCGGGCTTCTTGTATTGTCCATGAACTTCAGAAGAGGTCTATGAACAAGTATTTGGTGGCTACACAGGGACTTGAACCCCGGACCCCAGCATTATGAATGCTATGCTCTAACCAACTGAGCTATGTAGCCAAGTGGCGCGCATTATTAGCTCGAAACGCCTCCCTGTCAACACCCCATTTCAAAAAAAATTAACCTACGATCAATTGCTTAGCCCAGGCCACATTTGCCTTGGCAGCCTGCCGCATGGCGTTGCTCTGCGCGAGCAGGGCACGGAGAGGGGTCAGTGATTGCGCAGAAGAGGGTAAAAACAGTGGCATTGTGTCGAGTTGTTTCACGATAATTGGATCCCGATCTCGCCCACGGATGTATGTTCCATGGCCATCAGCAGTATCCAGACTAGTACGACAACCAGTGCCAGCACCTCTCAGGCCAACCCGCTGGTAATGCGCATCATCGGCTTCTGCGCCCTGGCGCACCTGATCAACGACCTGATCCAGTCGGTGCTGCCGGCCATCTATCCGCTACTCAAGGCCAACTACGACCTGAGCTTTACGCAGATCGGCCTGATCACCCTGACCTTCCAGATCACGGCTTCCCTGCTCCAGCCAGGCGTCGGTTTCTACACTGACCGCAAGCCGACCCCGAACCTGCTGCCGCTGGGCACCCTCTGCACGCTGGTGGGGATCGTCATGCTGGCGTTCGTCGGCAGCTTCCCGATGATCCTGCTGGCCTCGGCGCTGGTGGGCATCGGCTCGTCGACCTTCCACCCGGAAACCTCGCGCATCGCGCGCCTGGCCTCGGGCGGGCGCTTTGGCCTGGCGCAGTCGACCTTCCAGGTGGGCGGCAATGCCGGGTCTGCCTTCGGTCCGCTGTTGGCCGCGGCGATCGTGATCCCGTTCGGCCAGGGCCATGTCGCCTGGTTCGGCCTGGCCGGGCTGTTCTTCTTCGGCGTGACCCTGCTGCTGCGCCGCTGGTACAAGGACCACCTCAACCAGTTCAAGGCTCGCGCGGCTGCGAAGGCCACCCACGGCCTGTCCCGCCAGCGGGTGATGGCAGCGCTGGTAGTGCTGGGCTTGCTGGTGTTCTCCAAGTACTTCTACATGGCCAGCTTCACCAGCTACTTCACCTTCTACCTGATCGAGAAGTTCGACCTGTCGGTGGCCAGCTCGCAGCTGCACCTGTTCCTGTTCCTCGGCGCGGTCGCGGCGGGTACCTTCTTCGGCGGGCCGATCGGTGACCGCATTGGCCGCAAGGCGGTGATCTGGTTCTCGATCCTGGGCGTCGCGCCCTTCACGCTGGCGCTGCCGTACGTCGACCTGTTCTGGACCAGCGTACTGAGCGTAGTGATCGGTTTCATCCTGGCTTCGGCGTTCTCGGCCATCGTCGTCTATGCCCAGGAGCTGGTACCGGGCAACGTGGGCATGATCGCCGGTATCTTCTTCGGCCTGATGTTCGGCTTCGGTGGCATCGGCGCGGCGCTGCTGGGTTATCTCGCCGACCTGCGCGGCATCGAGTACGTCTACACCCTGTGTTCGTTCCTGCCGCTGTTCGGCCTGCTGGCGGTGCTGCTGCCATCGACCGGGAAACGCTCTGCAAAGGACCCTGCTGCCGGCACCTGACGCGCCGCAACATCTACCTGCCGTGCTTTGGCCTGTGCGCGGTGAGCATTGCGCTGCTGGAATGGGCGTTTTCGTCGATCCGTGTAGGCGCGAATTGCTGCGCAAGAATCGGAACTCGACCGCTCACCGATTGGGGTAGGATCAAGGTTCGTCCAGCTGCCAGGGGGTGTCATGCAAGCTTTCGATGAGGCAACGCGCTTTCTGGCCGCCCTCGACCCCGACTGGGACCGCCACGTCGCCATGGTCGGCCCGTGCCTTCACCGGCCCACCCCGGGGCGCGAGCCGTTCGAGGCGCTGGTACGTGCGATCGCCTACCAGCAACTGCATCCGCGGGCCGGTGATGCCATCCTTGGCCGGATGCTGGCATTGTTTCCCGAGGCAGACTTTCCAACGCCTGCCCAATTATTGGCCAGCACCCCTGAGGCACTGCGCGCCTGTGGCTTCTCCGCCAACAAGCTGGCGACGATCCATGGCATTGCCCAGGCGCGCCTGGACGGCGTGGTGCCTAGCCGGGAGGAAGCACTTGCACTGAGCGACGAAGCGTTGATCGAGCGCCTGGTGAGCCTGCGCGGGGTAGGGCGCTGGACGGTGGAAATGCTGTTGATCTACAGCCTGGAGCGTGGAGATGTCCTGCCAGTGGATGACCTGGGGGTACGCGAGGGCTATCGCCGGATGAAAGGGCTGGACAAGGCCCCGACACCGGCGCAGATGCGTTCGCTGGCAGCCGCGTGGCGCCCGCACCGGACGATAGCCTCGTGGTACTTGTGGCGGGCCTGAGGGGCCTGCACCCAACAGTGGAAAAAGCCATGATCTTCATCACCGATCCCCAGCGCTGGCAAGCGGTACTGACCCACGATCGCACCGCTGCCGGCCATTTCGTCTATGCCGTGCGCACCACCGGCATCTACTGTCACCCGGGCTGCAGCGCCCGCACTCCCAAGCGTGAAAACGTCGAGTTCTTCCTCACTCCGGCACACGCCCAGGCCGCTGGCTACCGTGCCTGCCAGCGATGTTCCGGAGGTGTCGCTGCACGCAGCGAATGGGTCGCTGATGCCTGTCGCCTGATCGAGTCCAGCGAGCAACCCTTGGGCCTGGCGCAACTGGGCGAGCACCTGGGCATGAGCCCGTTCCACCTGCAACGCCAGTTCAAGGCCGAGACGGGCCTGACACCCAAGGCCTATGCTTCGGCCTACCGGGCGCGCAAGGTACGTGAACGCCTGGGCGACGCCTCCAGCTCGGTCACCGAGGCCATCTACGACGCAGGTTTCAACTCCAATAGCCGATTCTACGAAAGCGCGGGCGAGCGCCTGGGCATGCGTCCACGCGAGTTTCGCAATGGCGGCGTGGGGACGACCATCCGTTTTGCCATCGGCCAGTGCACGCTGGGTGCGATCCTGGTGGCGCAGAGCGAGCGCGGCCTGTGCGCGATCCTGCTCGACGACGACCCTGAGCAATTGCTGATCGAACTGCAGGACCAGTTCCCCAAGGCGAGGCTGATTGGCGGTGATGCCGGCTTCGAGCGTCTGGTCGCCGAAGTGGTCGGCTTTGTCGAGGCGCCCGCGCTGGGCCTCGATCTGCCGCTGGACGTGCAGGGAACGGCGTTCCAGGAGAGAGTCTGGCAGGCCCTGCGCGAGGTGCCGCCTGGCTGCCGGGTGAGCTACACCGAGATCGCCACGCGGATCGGTGCACCGGGCGCGGTGCGTGCGGTGGCGCAGGCGTGCGCGGCGAACCGCATTGCCGTGGCCATTCCCTGCCACCGCGTGGTACGCCATGACGGCGAGCTCAGCGGCTACCGCTGGGGCGTCGAGCGCAAGCGGCGACTGCTCGAACGTGAAACGCCTCCTGCCTGATCCGCACGACCGGCGTAGAATCCGCCGATCGCGACATGAAAGAGGAAAGTTCGATGAGGCGTGTCAGCCTGAACGGTTTATGCACGGGGATACTTGCCCTGATGCTATGGGTGGCCTTGCCGGCCTGGTCTGCCCCTGAGACGCCCAACCGGCCGGCGGTGGCCGAGATGCCGGCGCTTGCCGAAGATGCCACGCTGGACCAGTTGAGCGACCGGCTCGACCTCATCCGCCAAGGCGTGACCAGCAACGCCAACGACGACCTGCTCGCCCAGTTGCGCCAGGGCGCCTTGCAGGTGCAGCGCCAGGCCGATGTGCTGGTCACCGAGCGCACGGCGAACCTGCAGCGGGTCGATGACCAGCTCAATGTGCTGGGGCCGGTCCTGCCCGACGAGGCCGACAGCATCAAGCGCCAGCGCCAGCAGCTCACGACCGAGAAGAAATCCGTCACCGCCCAGGTCCAGCAGGCCACCCAGCTGGCCCAGTCGGCCCGCGACCTGGCGGCGCAGATCATCAACCTGCGTCGTGGCCTGTTCAACTCGCAGGTCACCTCGCGTGCGGCCAGCCCGCTGAGCCCGGCATTCTGGTCCAGCCTGATCCGCCCGACCGCCGACGACCTGAGGCGCCTGCGCGAGCTGCGCGATGAAGGCATCGCAGCCGTGGACAGCGCAGTCAATGCGGGCATACGCGGCTTTTTCATTGGCAGCCTGATTGCTGCCATTCTTCTCTGGACGCTGGGACGCCGCCTGCTCGAACGCTTCCTGGCATGGGCGGTGCTGCGCTGGCTGCCCGAAGGCCGCCTGCGGCGCAGCGCGCTGGCGCTCGGCGTCGGCCTGGCCACGCTGGCCACCATTGGCGGCGCCGTCTCGCTGGTGCGCTGGGGGCTGGAGAACAGTGCCGAGCTGGGTACCAATCTCGCGAGCCTGACCAATCAGATCCTCAGCCTGGTGGTGTTCTGTTCCTTCATTGCCGGGCTGGGACGGGCGATGCTGATGCTGGCGCGTCCGTCCTGGCGCCTGCCGCACATCCCCGACGAAGTCGCCTCTGCCCTGCACTGGTTCGCCCCGGTGCTGGGCGGGGCCCTGATGCTGCTGCTGACCCAGGAGCGCATCAACAGCGTGATCGCCAGCAGCCTGGCGCTGACCGTGGCCACCAACGGGCTCACCGCGCTGGTGGTGGCGCTGATCTACGCCGCCGCGCTGGTGCAGTACCGCCGTGTCCGCCGCCAGCACCAGCTGGAGCGTCCGCCTGGGCTGGCGGGATTGATTCCCTTCGTCATCACCGCCTGGGTCGCGGCCATCCTGCTGACGCTGCTGACCGGCTACCTGACGCTTGCCTACTTCCTGACAGGCAAACTGTTGTGGATCAGCGTGATCGCGACCTGCACCTACCTGCTGGTGGCAGCCTTCGGTGACCTCTGCGAGACCCTGCTGTCGCCGCGCCAACCGGGCGGCCTGGCGCTGGCCTCCGCATTGGGCCTGGCGCCGCGCCACCAGGCCCAGGCCAGCACCGTGCTGGCGGGCGTGGGCCGCACGGTGCTGCTGTTCACCGCAGCCTTGCTGGCCATCCTGCCGACCGGCACCAGCCCGGGCGAGCTGCTGCTGAGCCTTGGCGAATGGAACGTCACTGGCTCCAAGACACTGGGCAACCTGAACATCGTCCCGCAAGACATCCTGGTGGCGCTGGTGCTGCTGGTCGGTGGCCTGTTCGGCCTGCGCGTGCTCAAGCAGTGGCTCAGCGAGCGCTTGTTGCCAGAGACCGAGATGGACGCAGGCATGCGCGCCTCGCTGGTGACGCTGGTCGGCTACCTGGGCTTCCTGTTCCTGGCGATGCTGGTCATGTCGATCCTGCGCATCAACCTCACCAGCCTGACCTGGGTGGTCAGCGCCTTGTCGGTGGGTATCGGTTTCGGCCTGCAGGCGATCGTGCAGAACTTCATCTCCGGCCTGATCCTGCTGACCGAGCGTCCGGTCAAGGTGGGCGACTGGGTGAGCCTGGCCGGTGTCGAGGGCGATATTCGCCGGATCAACGTGCGCGCCACCGAGATCCAGATGTCCGACCGTTCCACGGTGATCGTGCCCAACTCGCAGTTCATCTCGCAGAACGTGCGCAACGTGACCATGGGCAACGCCTTGGGCGTGGTCGGCATCACCCTGACCTTGCCGCTGGAAACCGACGCCTCGCAGGTACGCGAGTTGTTGCTGGAAGCCTATGGCGAGCACGAGGCGATCCTCGATGCGCCGTCGCCGTCGGTGAGCTTCAAGGACCTGACCAGCGCCGGCATGGTGCTCAGCGTCAGCGGCTATGTCGCCGGCCCGCGAGCGGTATCGGGGGCCCGCAGCGACCTGCTGTTCACCATTCTCGAACGCTTGCGCGAGCAGGGGATCGCCCTGTCGGCGCCGCAGAGCATGGTGCTGCTGCAGGACAGTGGGCCACGCGCGCCTGAACAAGCCCAGTGATCGCCGTGGCAGCGGGACATGCCCGCTGCC
>JAQZAY010000142.1 GCA_029239415.1 Pseudomonas sp.
CAGCTGGCTGGACACCTGGGCCGCGCGCAGCTCGACCTTCGAGCGGCGCCTGACCTGCCAGGTGCCGGTGCACCGGATCAGCGACGCCGACCGCCAGGAGGTCAGTGGCGATCCGCGCTACAAGCTGCGCCGCGCGCGCAAGCGTATCCAGGCCTGCGGCGCCACCGTGCGCCGGGTGATCGCCTGCCCCGACACCATCGAAGCCCTGCTCGACGCGGTGAGCGCCGTGGAAGCCGCCAGTTGGAAGGGCGACGACGAGGTCGGCATCTTCTCCGGAGCGCAGCGCCGCCAGTGGATGTACCAGGCGTTCACCGCCCTGGCCCACGAGGGCCTGGTCTGCCTGGTGCTGCTCGAACTCGACGGGCGCTGCATCAGTTACCGCCTGGGGCTGCTCGAACGCGGGCGGCTCTACGACTACAACCTGGCGTTCGTGCCGGAATACCGTGACCTGGGCAGTGGCCGCGTGCTGCTCGAAGCGTTCATCCACTGGGGGCTGGAAGCCGGCTGGGAATGGGTCGATGCCTCACGGGTCAGCCTGGCCAACTCCAGCCACCAGTTGCACGAGCGCATGACCGGTCAGGTCGATCAGTGGCGCCTGAGCTGCTACAGCTGGCGCCTCGACGGGCTGTTGCTGGGCGGCGCGCTGCGCGGTTGGCGCTGGCTCAAACCGCACCTGGCGCGGCGCCAGGCCGCTCAGCCCGTCTCCACCCCTTCGTCCACCCCTGCCAAGGAACAACCGAATGCCGTCTCTGGTCATCGTCAACGCTGACGATTTCGGGCTCGATGCGCCCACCAACGCCATCATCCTGCATGCGTTCCAGCGCGGCGTGATCAGCTCGGCCACGGCCATGGCCAACATGCCGGCCTTCGCGGCCGCCTGCGTCCTGGCGCAGCAACCGGCCCTGCAGGGCCGGATCGGGCTGCATTTCAACCTGACCTACGGCCGCCCGCTGGGCCGGGCCTTGCTCGACGAACCCCGGTTCTGTACGGCCGGCGGCGAACTGGACCTGTGCGTGCGCCGCAACGCGCTGCGCCTGAGCGTCCGCGAACGTGCCGCGGTGCTCGACGAGCTGCGCGCCCAGTGGCAGCACTGCCTGGACCACGGGCTGGTGCCCAGCCACATCGACTCGCACCAGCACGTGCACAACCTCTGGCCGATCGGCGCCATCGTCGCCCGCTTCGCCCGCGAACAAGGGGTGCCCATTCGCCTGGCGCGCAACGTCGGCAGCAACATCGGGTTCGTCAAACGGGTGTTCAAGACGCTGCTCAACTGGCGCCTGAAGCGCTTGTGCGGGGTGACCGCCGACCAGGTCTGCACGCCGGCCGACCTGGCCTCAGGCCAGGTATCTGCCCACGGGGTTCTGGAAGTGGTGGCGCACCCAACGGCCTTGGGGCATGACGACTTCGGCGACGAGTACCTGGCGCCCGAGGCGTCGCTGACCCAAGTGCTCATCCGTCACCTGGACGGTGTGCCGGCGCTCGGCTACGGCAAGCTCGGGACGACGCCTCGGCCCGCGCGCCTGTTCCTGCGGTCCTGGGCACGGCCAAAGGCCGGGTAGCGCATAGCTACCCCGTCTTCGGACGCCGGTTGCCGTCTGCTACGTCTCCCTCAGTTCGGGAGACTCCCCATGCCACGGCTCGATACCGCCAATCCGCACCATGACCTCCTTCGCCAGCGCTTGCCCGCCTGGAGCCGACACGCCGGTGTCGAGCAATGGCATGCCGTGCTCGCCAGTCACACCCCGGCGCAAGGCCTGCCAGGCCAGGAGGCGGCTTGGTTCGCCAATGCCGCACCCGACCTGCGCGAGGCAGTCCTGGCCAGCCAGGCCACGCTGCGCCTCGCCGAGCAGACACTGGCCCGCAGTCTCAAAGGGCTTCAGCAGATCGACACCTTCGCCGAGCCTTTGCTGCGCGAGCGACTGGCCCGTGACCATGGCCTGACCGGCCCGCTGGACGACTACCAGTTGCTGCACGTACAGCGCACCTGGCACTGGCAGGGCGCACGCTACCTCAACAGCCACGAGCGCCAAGGCCTGCTGCAGGCGGCCCTGCAGAACTTCGCCGACGATGTCGCGTTCGACGCACCTTCGGTGCTGGCACGACGCGACGCGATCGAGGTCATGCCGATCACCGTGCACACCTCGGTCTTCGTCAGCCCGGACCTGCCTGGTGCGCCTTTGGACCTGCCGTCGGAGCGCTATCAGGTCACGCCGCTGCCACTGACCCCCGAAGCCTTCGCCGAGACCTGCCGCCAGCTCGACCTGGGCGCACGCTACCAGGCGCACCTGCGTGCGGTCTTCGAGCCGGCCGAAGGCCGCGCACGCCTTCGCGCGCACAGCCTGGCGGTGCATCGGGCACGCTTGCAGGTCGCAAGCGACCTGGCTTACCTGCGCCACCACCTCAACGGTGCTGCGCACGATGAAGTCGCCGGATGGTTGACCGGCGAGAGGACGTCGGCCTGGTCGATCCGCCTGTTCGGGATCCCGTTGCACGAAGCGCTGCTGCTGCACACGAACGCCGTCGGCCTGGTGCTGTACTTGCCGGGCAGCCCGGTGGCCCTGTGGCGGGTGGGCGATGTCGCACGGCTCGGCCACGTGCTCGACGAGGTCCTGGGCGATGCCGGACAGCGTGCCGCGTTCAAGGCCTACGTGCCACGTATGCGCCAGGCCGAGTTCATGCGCATCCTGACGCAGAACGTGGGCACAGGGCTGCCGGCGCAGCCTCTGCCCCTCGACGGCGACCCGTTCGACTGGTTGCACGACGACCACCTGCGCCGCCTGCACGAAGAAGCACGCGTCATCGCCGTGCCAACGGCCGACGCCGACGAAGCGGCCCGTCGCCGGCGCCTGACCGAGCTCGAGCAGCAAGGACTCGACGTGCTCGCCCTGGCCGGTTTCTTCATTCCGGCGGTCGGCACTTGCCTGCTGGCGGTCACCGCCTGGCAACTGCTCGACGAGGTGTACGAAGGCTATGAAGCCTGGCGCATCGGCGACCGTGACCAGGCTTTGCGCCACTGCCAGGCAGTGGGCCTGAACCTGCTGTTGATGGCGGGCCTGCACGTGGCGGGTCGAGCCCTGCCCGCGCTGTTCAACAGCCCGCTGATGGAATCGCTGGACGAGGTGCAACGAGCCGATGGCAGCCTGCGGCTGCGGCTCCCGACCCTGGACGGCTATGCCAGCGACGTCGTGCTGCCCGACACGCTGCCGCCTGACGCCCAGGGGCTCTATCGCCTGGGTGCACGGGTCTTCGTGCACCTGGAAGGCCACGTGTACGAACAGCGCTGGGACGCCCGCCTGGGCCAGTGGCGGGTGATCAAGCCCGGCGCGCCCGAGGCCTATCGCCCGGTGATGCACCACGATGGCCAGGGCACCTGGTGGGCCGCGCATGAACGCCCGCTGACCTGGTCACCGCTGCGCCTGGCGCGACGACTTGGGGCGTCGCGCACCGACATCGACGAAACCGAGCTGCACCTGGCGAGCCAATGCACCGGCGTCGGTCAGGCCCGACTACGGCAAGTCTACCTGCGCGGCGAACCGGCCCCGGCGCTGTTTCTCGACACCCTGGAACGCCTGGCCGCCGAGCGCCAGGCACAGGCACGCTGGGCGGTGACGCCGCAGGCCCCGTGGTCGACGCTGTTCGACGAGGCCTACCTGCCGGCTGGCGCTGCCGATGTGGCCGACGCTCGACTGTGCCAGGCTTATCCTCGACTCTCGCGCCCCCTGGCCAACCGCCTGTCAAGGCGCTTGAGCGCGGCCGAACGCAAGGCGTGGGTCGAAGACGGGGCCTTGCCGGTCTTCTTGCTCGATACGGTACGCGAGGTGAACGAGGCGCTACCGTTGACCCGTGCGTTCGAGGGCCTGTACCGACCGCGACTGGCCAGCCCTTACAGCGAACAGCTGATACTCGCCTGCCTGGAGCGCTCGCCGCGCTGGCCCGAGCACCTGCGCCTGGAGCTGCGCGAGGCGAGTCCGGAGGGGCCGACGGTGTTCGGCGCAGGTCGTACGCAGGCCACCGAGGTGCGCGTGGTACTGCGCCTGCCTGGCGGGTATGAGCCGTGGCAAGGCGAGCGTCCTGCCCCCGGCCCACTGCACGCGGACCTGTGCCAGGCGGTACTCGAAGCGCTCACGCCTGCTCAACGCGAAGCCTTGGGATGGCGCGACGCCGAAGCGCTGCGGGACGCCATTGCGCAACGGGCGGCCTCCTCGCGCGGGGCGCTGTCCCGCCGCCTGGGCCGACCGTCTGGCGAACGCCCCCGCGCGCGCGGCCCGCTGCGCGGCGGCACGCCGACCGACTACCCGACTGCCTCGCCCTTGCGCACCTCATTGCGCGAGCGGTATCGCCGCCTGTACCCACGCGACTCCGATCAGGCCTTCGAGCAGCAACTGCGCGACTGGCAGCGTACCCTGCGCACGCCCGAGGTCGAGTTGCGCCACCTGGAGAGGCGGCTGGAGACGCTGCGCGCGGACTTGACGCAGTGGGCCGGTAACCTGCCACGCCGGCAGCGGGCGACCCGTGCGCTGATCAATGCCTGGCATCGCGACCTCGACGCTCACCTGGCCGATGGCCACAGCGTGACGTCCCTGAGCCTGAGAGGGCTCGAGCTGGAGGACGCCGACCTGGCATCGCTGTCGCTGCCGGACGATTTCGCGCATATCCGCCAGCTCGACCTCGGTCGCAACCGCGCGCTGACGCGGGTGCCCGACGCGTTGCTGGCGCGTTTTCCTCGGCTGTATGCCTTGCGTCTGGAGGGTTGCCGGCTGGATCATCTGCCCCTGGTCGCCGCCCCGGACACACTGGCCTGGCTGGACATGCAGAGCAACCGGATCACCTGGAGCGCCGAGGCCCAGGCGCGCCTGGACACCTACCCGAACCTGCGCCTGCTGGACCTGTCCGACAATCCCTTGCTCGAGGCCCCCGATGTCAGTCGACATCCTGCGCTGCACAGCCTGCACCTGGTCAATTGCAGCCTCAGCCAATTGCCCATGGGCCTGGCACACCTGCAGGAGCCCCTGATCCTGGACCTGAGCGACAACCCGCTCACGCACTTGCCGGACGACCTCGCGCTGCCCGACGAGGTCGGTCGTGCGTTACGTCTGGAAAGCGAGTGGCTCTCCACCCGCGTGCATGTGCAGATCGGCGACTATCACGCGCGCACGGGGGTCGATTTGCTGGTGGCCGACTCCGAGTACGAAGACCTGCTCGAAGGGACTTCGCCACAGGACTGGCAGATCTGGGCCGGCCTGCCCTTGGCCTATCGACGTGAGTTGCGTGAGCTGGCCGAGAGCGAGTTCTTCCTGCAGCAACCCGAGCAGGCCAGCGCCGAGCTGTGGCGCCGGCTGCGCCGCCTGCAGGCCGACCCGGCCCTGCGCGCCGAGGTACTGGCGAGGCCGGCCCGTCTGCTCCTGCACCTGCCGATCTGAACCTGGCCGTTGCAAGCCTGGCGGCTTTGCTGGAAGCTTTGGAGACCCCTTGGCGACTGGCGCGGAGCATGGCATGCGGATCATCGAAAAGAGTGGCGACCCGGTCCGCAGCCTGACCTTGGCCGAAGAGGACCTGCTGGCCGGGTTCGCCACAGGTACGCTGGGCGGGCCCAGGGTCCTGCAGGCCAACCAGTTGCTGATGAAGGTGCGCAGCGCAGGCCACTGGCTGGCCTGCGACTGCCGCGTCGACGAATCGCCCGTGCTCAACGTCACGCTCAACGGGCACACCGGCACCCTGTTCCTGAAGAACAACCCCGGCACGTCCGACCACGAGGTCGGCTGCCCTTTCACCAAGGACGCGCGCGAGGAGGCCGAGCGCGCTCGACCGCACCAGGCGCCGGCCGCCTGGTTGCCCCCCGACACGCCCTTGCGGCTGATCGGCCCGTTCGGATCGGCGGCTGTCGGTGGTGCTGGGGCAGGCTCGGAAACCGGCGAGCGACGCGACTCTCAGCGTCTGCTGTCGCTGCTGCTGACCTGGATCGAAGCCAGCGGCCTGAACCTCTACGCCACCCACCTCAAGCGCGACCTGACCGGACAGTTCGCCGAACTGCGCCGGGTCGCGGCGCGCTATCCCCTGCTCGAGCGGGTGCCGGCCAGCAATTACCTAGAAACCCGCCTGGACATGAAGCACATGATGAGGCTCAAGAGCCGCTTGCGCGAGGCCACGGTGTTCGGCAGCGCGCGGCGGCACGGCCTGCTGCTCGATTGCGTGGAGACGATCAAGGCGCGCAAGGTGCTCACCGCAGGGGACGAGAACGGCTTCGACGTGCAGGGCCACCACCTGTTCTGGGGTGGCGCACGTACCGCCGGCCCGCTGCTGGCCCTGGCGGTGTACTCGCCGGCGACGGCGGGCAGCCAGTATTACGAGGTGATCCATGTGGCCAGCGTGCCGGTGCTGTCGCGCGGGCACCTGTTTCCGGTCTACCGTGACGAAGAGCGCGAACCGCTCAAGGCATTGGTGTCGCTGATCGACTGGATGGCCGGCAAGGGTGTCAAGGTGCAGATGCGCCGTCCGGTGATTGGCGCGGCGGTGATGGACGAACTGGTGCTGACGTCCGACCGGGACCGGGTGCTGTCGGTGTCGCTGCTGGAGCAACCGATCGGCCCGGAGCCGGACAGCGAACACTTCAAGCGCTACGCGGATTTCAAGAGCCTGGAGACGTTTCGCCGGTTCGTGGCGGGGTTCTTCATGCGCGAGCGGTGAGGCGGGGGTGGCTGTCTGGGTCGTATTGACCTGGATGAAGGACGTGCCTGATCTTGTGGCCCTTGCAGGCCCACGACACCCGCCACTTTCATCTGTCAGGTCAACGCTGCGACCGGTGGCGCTCACACGATAAGGGTCATTGGGAACCGAAGCATCCATGACTCCGCCCTCCTCGACGCCCCTTCGCATACCGACCCCTACCCCAGGAACAACCGGTACGCCGGGTTGTTCGTCTCATCCCAGTAGTCGTACCCCATGTCTGCCAAGGCTGCCGGCAGGCCCGCCTGTTCATCCTCCGGCACCGCCAGTGCCACGAACACCCGGGCCTGCGCCGCGCCGTGGTTGCGGTAGTGGAACAGGCTGATGTTCCAACGCCTGCCCAGGCGCTCCAGGAACCCCAGCAACGCCCCCGGCCGCTCGGGAAACTCGAAGCGCAGCACGCGCTCCGCCGTGCCCGGCGCGGCATGCCCGCCGACAGTGTGGCGCACGTGCAGCTTGGCCAGCTCGTTGTCGGTCAGGTCCAGGACCTCGTAACCGTCGCCGCACAGGGCCTCGAGCAGACGCTCACGTGGGTCGTGCTGGGGATGGGTCTGGACACCGACGAACAGCCGGGCCTCCTTGCCAGGGTGATACCGGTAGTTGAATTCGGTGATCTGGCGGTGGCCCAGCGCCTGGCAGAAGGCCCGGAAGCTGCCCGCTCGCTCGGGCACGGTGACGGCGATGACCGCTTCGCGCTGCTCGCCCAGTTCGGCCCGCTCGGCCACGTGGCGCAGCCGGTCGAAATTGATGTTGGCCCCTGAGTCGATGGCCACCAGGGTCTGTCCGCTGACACCTTCGCGCGCCACGTAGCGCTTGATCCCGGCGACCGCCAGCGCGCCGGACGGCTCGGTGATCGAGCGGGTGTCGTCGTAGATGTCCTTGATCGCCGCGCACAGCTCGTCGCTGCCGACGGTGATGACTTCATCGACGAAATGGCGGCACAGGTCGAAGCAGTGCGCGCCCACCTGGGCCACCGCGACACCGTCGGCGAACGTGCCGACCTGGGGCAGGATCACCCGCTCGCCAGCGGCCAGCGCCGCCTGCAGGCAATTGGCATCGTGCGGTTCCACGCCGATGACCTTGACCTCGGGGCGCAGGTACTTGACGTAGGCGGCGATGCCGGCGATCAGCCCGCCGCCGCCGACCGGCACGAAGATCGCGTCCAGAGCGCCCGGCTGTTGACGCAGGATTTCCATCGCCACGGTGCCCTGCCCGGCGATCACGTCCGGGTCGTCGAACGGCGGCACGAAGGTCGCGCCCTGCCGTTCGGCCAGGGCCAGGGCGTGGGCCAGCGCCTGGGGGAAGCTCTCGCCGTGCAGGACCACCTGCCCGCCGCGCGAGCGCACGCCCTCGATCTTCAGTTCAGGGGTGGTGGTCGGCATGACAATGCAGGCCTGCATCCCCAGGTGCCGGGCCGCCAGTGCGACGCCTTGCGCATGGTTACCGGCGGACGCGGTGATCACGCCCCGTGCACGTTGCTCGGCCGTCAAGCGTGACAGTCGCGTGTAGGCGCCACGGATCTTGAAAGAGAACGTCGGTTGCAGGTCCTCGCGCTTGAGCAGCACCTGGCTGTCCAGGCGCGCCGACAGGACCGGCGCGGCATGCAGCGGCGTTTCGAAGGCGATGTCGTAGACCGGGGCGGCGAGGATGCGGCGGACCTGTTCCGACAGCAGCTGGCGGACGGGATCGGGAATGGAAGGCGGGGTGCCGAAGCAGGTCATCGATGACTCCTGGTCGTGTCGTAAGCCCGGGAGTCAGTCGAAAAACCCGCCTCCAGGGCGGGTTCGGTGCACGTACGCGCTAGCCCGCCAATCCGATGATGGCGGTAATAATCAGGGCGAGTGCGTGGCACGGTGTGAAGGTGTTCATGGCCTGGACGGTAGCCTGTGCTGTATCCGGGCGTCAATACCTTTGCACGCCCATGCCTTTTGACTTCTTTGGAATTTGACGTCTTTGGAAAAAGCTCCGAGATAGGGGCATTTATTGCGCCTATAACTTCACCGGTATGATACAGGCGCGCGCCGCCCTCCTGTGGGAGTCCGCCCGCCGCCTTGGCGCCGCGCTGTCGCGCAGAGAACATGACGGTAGCTGGCAGGATCCGGGGCTTTATTGCTGATCGATTTAGGGCCGCTTTGCGGCCCATCGCGGCCGGGGCGCCGGACCGGCCGCGATTGGGCCCGCAGGGCCCACAAAATCCTGAAATTATTCCTTTTAAAATCAACAAGATATTTTATGTTCTATGAGAG
>JAQZAY010000143.1 GCA_029239415.1 Pseudomonas sp.
GCCACTGGAGAGATGCCGGAGTGGCCGAACGGGACGGATTCGAAATCCGTTGTACTGGCGACAGTACCTAGGGTTCAAATCCCTATCTCTCCGCCATACGTTGTACTGCAAGGCCCCTGGAGACCTAACCGTTGCCGGGGGCCTTGTCGTTTCCGGCCCCGGCCCTTGTTCGTCCCATGCCTGGGACAAACTGTCATATTGACATTGCCATTTCTCTTGCAGTGGCATTTCGGTTACAATCCTTGAAACGTTTCAGCCTCAGCCAGCCCCCTCGGGTCTGCGCGGGGCGGCGTCCGATGTTTCCCAAGCAGCTCAATCCAACCATCAAAACAAACGAGCGCTGAAGGGCATGAGCAGTTGCGGCCGGGTTTCCCCCTGGCCGTCGAAACCAGCCACCTTCGTCTTCAACAACGCCCACCTGGCGTCATCCCTCGCGTGATGGCCGTTCCGGGGTGCCGTGTTGAAGAGCCGCGGGCGGATATGTTCTATTGAGTGGATTGATCAATGTTCAAGAAAACAAGCAAGGCCTTGCTGGCATTGGCTGTAGCGGCAGGTGTCCTGCAAGCGCACGCCGCAGAAACCCGTAAAGTCGATGTGCTGCTGGTCGGCGGCGGCATCATGAGTTCGACCCTGGGCATCTGGCTCAACGAGCTGGAGCCGGGCTGGTCGATGGAAATGGTCGAGCGCCTCGACGGCGTCGCCGAAGAAAGCTCCAACGGCTGGAACAACGCCGGTACCGGCCACTCCGCGCTGGCCGAGCTGAACTACACGCCTGAAGACAAGGACGGCAACGTCACTATCTCCAAGGCGATCGAGATCAACGAGTCGTTCCAGATCTCCCGCCAGTTCTGGTCGTGGCAGGTGCGCAACGGCGTGCTGAAGAACCCGCACTCGTTCATCAACTCCACGCCGCACATGAGCTTCGTCTGGGGCGATGACAACATCAAGTTCCTGAAGAAGCGCTACGACGCCCTGCAGGCGAGCCCGCTGTTCAAGCCGATGCAGTACTCCGAGGACCACGCGCAGATCGCCAAGTGGGCCCCGTTGATGATGGAAGGCCGCGACCCGAAGCAGAAGCTGGCCGTGACCTGGACCCCGATCGGCACCGACGTGAACTTCGGCGAGATCACCCGCCAGTTCGTCGGCCACCTGAAGGCGCAGCCCAACTTCTCGCTCAAGCTGTCGAGCGAAGTGCAGGACATCACCCGCAACAAGGATGGTTCCTGGCACGTCGAGTACAAGAACCTCAAGACTGGCGAAAGCACCGCGACCGACGCCAAGTTCCTGTTCATCGGTGCCGGTGGCGGCGCGCTGAAGCTGCTGCAGAAGTCGGGCATCCCGGAAGCCAAGGAATACGCGGGCTTCCCGGTGGGTGGCTCGTTCCTGGTGACCGAGAACCCGACCGTCGCCATGCAGCACATGGCCAAGGCCTACGGCATCGCCTCGACCGGTGCACCGCCCATGTCGGTCCCGCACCTGGACACCCGCGTGCTCGACGGCAAGCGCGTGATCCTGTTTGGCCCGTTCGCGACCTTCTCGACCAAGTTCCTGAAGAACGGCTCGTACCTGGACCTGCTGGGCACCACCACCCTGCACAACGTCTGGCCGATGACCAAGGTCGGTGTCGACCAGTACCCGCTGGTCGAGTACCTCGCTGGCCAGCTGATGCTGTCTGACGACGACCGCTTCAAGGCCCTGCAGGAATACTTCCCGAACGCCAAGAAGGAAGACTGGCGCCTGTGGCAGGCCGGCCAGCGCGTGCAGATCATCAAGCGTGACGAAGCCAACGGCGGCGTGCTGAAGCTGGGCACCGAAGTGGTCACCTCCCAGGACCGTACCATCGCCGGCCTGCTGGGCGCCTCGCCAGGTGCCTCGACTGCGGCGCCGATCATGCTGAACGTGCTCGAGACCGTGTTCAAGGAAAAGGTCGCGACGCCTGAGTGGCAAGCCCGCCTGCGCGAGATCGTGCCGAGCTACGGCACCAAGCTGAACGGTTCGGCTGCCGACGTGCAGAAAGAGTGGGACTACACCGCCGAAGTCCTGCAGCTGGGCAAGCCGCCAGTGCTCGAGCAGACCGCTGCCGCGCCTGCCGAAGCCGCTCCTGCCGCCGCCGCTGCACCTGCCGTATCGGCCGCTCCCGAGAGCGACCCTGCGCGCGACATGGCACTGTAAGCCCTGTCGAAGTGCCTGCCCTGGCGGGGCAGGCATGACGGCATGACGAAAAGCCACGGGATGCGAGTCCCGTGGCTTTTTCGTGTCCGGCTGATGGTGATGGGTGAGGGATTAGCCGCCGAACAGCGCCCGTGCCTCGTCGAAGCATTGCCCGGCGATCGCCGAGCGCGGCTCGCTGCGACGCAGCAACAGCCCGACCGGGCTGCGGATGCTGGCGTCGGCGATGGGGATGATGCGCAGCGGCTCGCCCAGCTCTTCCAGCCCGCCGTCCAGGGGCATCACCGCGCAGCAGACGCCGCTGGCGATGGCCTGGATCAGCTGGAAGGTGGAGTCGCTCTCCAGCACCGCCATCGGTTCCAGGCCGCGGCTGCGAAAGCTCAGGTCCAGTGACTGTCGATAGTGCATGCCCTTGCTCAGCAGCCCCAGCGGGATGTCGCCCAGGTCTTGCCAGTGCAGCTCGGCCTGCTCGAACTGGAAGTGCCGGGTGTCGTGCAACAGGCCCATGGTGGTGGTGCCCAGCTCGATCACCTCGAAGAAGCTGGTGTCGACCTGGTCCAGGTAGCAGATGCCCAGGTCCAGCTGGTTGCGGCTGAGCTGGTCGATGACTTGCTCGGAGGTGTGCGAGCTGAGCTGGAAATGCAGCTCCGGGTATTTCTCGCGCAGTGGCAGCAACAGGTGCATGGGGTTGAAGCTGGCCAGCGGCACGCTGCCCAGGCGCAACATGCCGACCACCTGGCCGCGGCAGCTGGCGGCCTCGGCCTGCAGGCCGTCATGCGCGGCCAGCAGAGTGCGGGCCCAGGCCAGGATGCGCTCGCCGGCCTCGGTGAAGCCCTCGAAGCGCTGGCCGCGCTTGACCAGCACCAGGTCCAGTTCCTCCTCCAGGTTGCGCAGGCGCATGGACAGGGTCGGCTGGGTGATGTGGCATAGCACGGCCGCCTGGCCGAAGTGCCGGGTCTGGTCCAGGGCGATGAGAAACTTGAGCTGCTTGATATCCATGGCGCGGCCTAAGGTTAATCGGGAACACACGCCCGAGACCTTACCCAACTCCAGGGCGGCGATCCAACTTTACCGGCGCGCTCAACGCAGCACGTAGTCCACCGGCGCCAGCGCAGGCGGCAACTCGCTGTGCCCGAGCGCCGCGAGCACGTCGCGCTCGACCGTGCGCACCAGCGCATCGGTGGGCAGGTCGTTCTCGTCGCGGCCGAAAGGGTCTTCCAGCTCGTTGCCGATGGCGTCCAGGCCGAAGAAGGTGTAGCTGACAATGGTGGTAAACAGCGGCGCCAGCCAGCCCAGCGGTTCTGCCAGGGCGAAGGGCAGCAGCAGGCAGAAGATGTAGATGGTGCGGTGCAGCAGCAAGGTGTAGGGGAAGGGCAGGGGCGTGCCCTTGAGCCGCTCGCAGGTGGCCTGCACTTCGGACAGGCCGGTCAGGTGCTGTGCCAGCAGGCCGTAGCGCCAGTCGCTGATGCGCCCGTCCAGGGCCAGGCGCGAGCACTGCGCGCCGACCTGCTGCAGGATGCTGTCGCACGGGTTGTGCGGGCTCGCCACGAACGGCGCCTGCAGCCACGGCTGCGCCGCCTGGCCCTGGTCTTCGTTGCGCAGCCTGGCATTGAGCGCGTGGGCGAACCCGCAGAGGGCGCGCAGCAACTCCTCCCTGAGCGCGGCATCCTCGATGATCACGCTCTCGCGCACGAACGAGCGCGTCTCGATGATCAGCTTGCCCCAGGCCTTGCGTCCCTCCCACCAGCGGTCGTAGCAGGCGTTGTTGCGAAAGCTCATGAAGATCGACAGCGACAGCCCCAGCAAGGTGAAGGGCGTGGCGCTGACCGGATAGAAGAAGGCAGGGTAATGGCGCTCGACCAGCACGATCAGCGCGGCCAGCAAGGTGACCATCAGGCAACGCAGGGCGATGCGCTTGACGATCGAGCCTTTCAGAGTGAACAGCACGCGCAAAACGTCGGGACGGGGATGGACGATCATCGCGTTGCGGTTTCCCTGTGGTTCAACCGCCGGTCATGTTCATGAAGCGCACGATCTGCACCTCGCCGCCCACTTCGAAATGATGCTGGTAGGGCTTGAGGCCGACCGCATGGCGGATGGCCTTCTCGAGGCGCTGCGCATCGCCGGGATGGGCGCGCAGCACCTGCTTGAGGTCGAGCGAATGCTCGTTGCCCAGGCACAGCAGCAGCCGGCCCTCGACGGTCAGCCGCACGCGGTTGCAGGTGGCGCAGAAGTTGTGGCTGTGGGGCGAGATGAAACCGACGCGGGTCTGCGGCGCTTCGGCCAGGCGCCAGTAGCGTGCAGGCCCCTGGGACGACTCGGCGGACTCGACCAGGGTGAAGTGCTCGGCCAGCCGCGCGCGCACCTCGTCGCTCGAGCAGTAGGATTCGCCGCGCTCGTGCTCGCTGATCACGCCCAGGGGCATTTCCTCGATGAAGGAGATGTCCAGTTCGCGGTCGATGGCAAAGCGCACCAGGTCGACGATCTCATCGTCATTGCGGCCCTTGAGCACCACGCAATTGAGCTTGGTGCGCCTGAAGCCGGCCTGGCGCGCCGCATCGATCCCGGCGATCACCTGCCCGAGGTCGCCCGTGCGGGTCAGCGCCTTGAAGCGCTGCGCATCGAGACTGTCGAGGCTGATGTTCAGGCGCGTCACCCCGGCATCGAACAGCGGCTGGGCCAGTCGCCCCAGCTGCGAGCCGTTGCTGGTCAGGCACAGTTCGCGCAGGCCGGGCAGGGCGGCGATGCGCTGGCACAGCTCGACGATGCCCTTGCGCACCAGCGGCTCGCCACCGGTCAGGCGGATCTTGCGGGTGCCCAGGGCGACGAAGCGCTCGGCCACCTGGTACAGCTCCTCGAGCGAGAGAATCTGCTGGCGCGGCAGGAACTGCATCTCCTCGGCCATGCAGTACACGCAGCGAAAGTCGCAGCGATCGGTGACCGACATCCGCAGGTAGTCGATCTTGCGATTGAAGCTGTCGATCAGTGCGCCGCTGTCATCGTTCACGAGAGGGTCTCTGGGGCTGCCTTCGGCAGGGACTATGACATGAAGCTATCCCGTGTGGCCCGGGGGCGTCAAATAGCTTCGCTCGACTGGCTGATCGAACAGCTCTATCAGCGCGGCACGGGGTAGGCGGTGGTGTACTTGAGCTGCTCCATCGCGAAGCTCGAGGTGATGTTGGACAGGCCGTCGGTGCTGGTGATGAGCTTCTTGTAGAAGCGGTCGTAGGCACCAATGTCGCTTACTACCACGCGCAACATGTAGTCCCAGTCCCCGGACATGCGATAGAACTCCATCACCTCCTCGAAGCCGGTGACGGTGCGCGCGAACTGCTCGAGCCAGGCATTGTCGTGGCGCTGGGTCTTGAGCTGGACGAACACCGACAGCCCCAGCCCCAGCCGCTGCGGGTCGAGCAGCGCCACCCGGCCACGGATGTAGCCCTCGTCCTCCAGGCGCTTGACCCGCTTCCAGCAGGGCGTGGTGGTCAGGTTGACCGCCTCGGCCAGGTCCTTGAGGGAGACCGAGGCGTCGCGCTGGAGCAGGGTGAGGATGTGCTGGTCGAAACTGTCCATGTCGCTCGCATGCGAAGAAGTAGAAAAGGTTTCTCCAGACTAGCCATGTCGTGGAAACAATGGAACCTGCGGATATGCCATAGTTGCCGTCATCCCACCGCATCCCTGGTCCCGAGCATGTCCGACACGCCGCGCAGATTCGCAACCCGCACCCTCCACGCTGGCGACCAGTTCTCGGTCGCCGACAACGCCATCTTCCCCGCCATCGTCACCGCCAGCACCTTCAGCAAGCGCAGCCTGGACGAGAGCACCGAGTACGCCTACAGCCGCGTCGGCAACCCGACCCGCCACGCGTACGAAACCTGCATCGCGGCCCTGGAGGAGGGTGCCGGCGCGGTCGCCTGCGCCTCGGGCGTGGCGGCGACGGCGACCGTGCTGGAGCTGCTGCCCAAGGACTCGCACGTAGTGGTGATGAACGGCGTGTACGGCGGCACCTTCCGCCTGCTGGAAGACTACCGCAGCCACTCCGCAGGCCTGACCACCACCTACGTCGACCTCAACGACCTGCAGGCCGTGGCCGAGGCGATCCGCCCCGACACCCGCCTGGTCTGGATCGAGACCCCGACCAACCCGCTGCTGCAGCTGGTCGATATCAAGGCCCTGTGCGAGCTGGCGCGGGCGCGCGGCATCCTCACCTGCGTCGACAACACCTTCTGCTCGCCGTGGAACCAGCAGCCCATCCTCCTGGGCATCGACCTGGTGATGCATTCGGCGAGCAAGTACATCGGCGGGCACTCGGACCTGATCGGCGGCGTGGTGGTGGCCGCCAATGACGAGCTGCTGGCGCGCCTGCGCAAGATCAGCATGGCCGTCGGCGCGATCCAGGGCCCCTTCGACTGCTACCTCGCCCTGCGCGGCCTCAAGACCCTCGACGTGCGCATGGAGCGCCAGTGCGCCAACGTCCTGCGCATCGCCCGCTTCCTCGAAACGCACCCCCAGGTCGAGCAGGTCTACTACCCCGAGCTCGACAGCCATCCGCAGCAGGCCCTGTGCAAGCAGCAGATGCGCACCGGCGGGGCAGTGGTCACGATGAGAGTCAAGGGCGACCGCCAGGCCGTCAACCGGCTGGTCGAAGGCCTGTCGATCTTCGTGCTGGCCGATTCGCTGGGCGGCGTGGAAAGCATGATCAACCACGCCTGGAGCATGTCGCACAACTCACTGACCCCCGAGCAGAAAGCGCGCATCGGCATCAGCGAAAGCGTGCTGAGGTTGTCCGTGGGGATCGAAGACTACCGCGACCTGATCGCCGACCTGGAAGCGGCGTTGCAGTGCGCGGCAACCGCTGCCTGAGATCTCCCAGCCTGTGAGAGAATCCCGGCAGCGTCACGGTGTGGGAGCGGGCTTGCCGGCGAACGAGGGCAAAGCCCTCGCAATAGCCACCTGGGTCCCGAGATCAGGCCTGGGCCGGATACTCCACATGCTGCACAATCTTCTCCTTCAACAACGCCCGCTCCTTGCGCAGGCGATTCACCGTGTCATCACTGGTGCCGTTCTTCTCTGCAACCATCACCTCCTTGTCCTTGGCCAGGTAGTCCTTGTGCAACTGACTCAGCGCCGAGTCGGTCTTCTTCAGCGCCTCGAACTTGTCTTCATCGAGCTTGAGGTCTGCGAGCAGATCGTGCGTGACTGGCATTGCTTCACCTCTGTCAGGGGTTGTGAACGTGTCCTGATGTTTGAGGATAGCCCCCTTTGCAGAGTTCAGAGCAATGCGCGCGGCCAGGACGCGTGGTTTCCCGAGCATGCCTTGCGCCGTATATACTGCGCGCCATTGTTCGTGGGAGAGCCTCGTGGCCATCGAAATACACTGGATCCGTGACGACCACAGCCTGGCCGAGCACTGCCAACGCTGGCGTGAACTGCCCTTCGTGGCAGTCGATACCGAATTCATGCGGGTCGACACCTTCTACCCCAAGGCCGGCCTGATCCAGGTCGGCGACGGCGCCCGTGCCTACCTGATCGACCCCTTGCTGATCAACGACTGGCAGCCGCTGGGCGAGCTGCTCGACGACATGAGCGTGACCAAGGTGCTGCACGCCTGCAGCGAAGACCTCGAAGTGCTGTCGCGCCTGACCGGCAAGCTGCCGCAGCCGCTGTTCGACACCCAGCTGGCCGCAGGCTACCTCAACCTGGGCTTCTCGATGGGCTACTCGCGCCTGGTGCAGGAAGTGCTGCAGATCGAGCTGCCCAAGGGCGAGACCCGCTCCGACTGGCTGCAACGCCCGCTCTCGGAGACCCAGGTCAGCTACGCCGCCGAAGACGCCGTGCACCTGGCCGAGCTGTACGCCAGCCTGCGCCCGCAACTGTCGGACGAGAAGAACGCCTGGGTGCTCGAGGACGGCGCCGAACTGGTCGCCCAGCTGCGCCGCGAAATCGACCCCTACGGCCTGTACCGCGACGTCAAGCTGGCCTGGCGCCTCTCGCGACCGCAGCTGGCGGTACTGCGCGAGCTGTGCGCCTGGCGCGAGCGCGAGGCCCGCGCCCGCGATCTGCCGCGCAACCGCGTGCTGCGCGAGCATGCCCTGTGGCCGATGGCCAAGTCCCAGCCCGACAACCTGTCCGCGCTGGCGCGGATCGACGACATGCACCCGCGCACCATCCGCCAGGACGGCGAGTTCCTGCTCGACCTGATCAAGCAGGCCGCCAGCCTGCCCCTCGAGCAATGCCCGCCCTTGCTGCCCGAGCCGCTGCCGATCGAAGCCTCCGGCATCCTCAAGCAGCTGCGCGCCATCGGCCTGGCCGAAGGCGAGCGCCTGGGCATCGCCCCCGAGCTGATGCTGCGCAAGAAAACCCTCGAGGCACTGCTCAAGAGCGGCTACCCCGACGGTCCCTATCAATTGCCCGAATCGCTGCGTGGCTGGCGCCGCGAGCGGATGGGGCAGGCGCTGCTCGACAGCCTGGCAAGCGCCGGAGAATCCTGATGAAACGTATCTGCTCGATCTACAAAAGCCCACGCAAGAACGGCATGTACCTCTACGTGCTCAAGGCCGACGCCTTGAACCGCGTGCCCGAAGGCCTGCTGCCGTTCTTCGGCACCCCCGCGCACGCCTTCGACCTGGTGCTGACCCCCGAGCGCAAGCTCGCCCGCGAAGACATCGCCAAGGTGCTGGAAAACCTCGACAGCCAGGGCTACCACCTGCAGATGCCGCCGCCGGACGACGAGTACATCGAGCACCTGCCCGAAGAACTGCTGCGCCGTAACGACCCCGTCTGAGCATGCG
>JAQZAY010000526.1 GCA_029239415.1 Pseudomonas sp.
GCCCAGGGCGCCGCCGAAGTCCGCGTGCAAGCGGTAGCGGACTTCGACGAATACTACTGTATCGCGGTCGAGCATGACCAGATCGAGCTCGCCACCCCGACAGCGCCAGTTCTGTGCCAGCAACTGCAGGCCCTGCGCCTGGAGAAAGGCCATGGCCTGGCGTTCAGCCAGCTGGCCTTGCGACGTGGGTGACGACACGGGCATCAGCGTGGGGTGTCCGGCAGACGTTGAACCTGGCCTCCGGTGAACTGCGCCCAGGGCAACTGACGCTCCACACGCTGGTTCTGGTTGACGCTCAGGCTGCCGGACAGGCCATCGATGCGGTTGTCAGGCAAAGCCTTGAGCTGTCCCAGACGCGGCGCCAGGGCGTAGGCATCGGCGCCCATGGCGTACAGGCGGCCCAGGCTGCCTGCCGCTTGCGGCCACTGCTGAACCACCTGCTGACGCAGCGCATTGCCGTTGCTGGTATCGAGCAGCCATGGGGTCTCGCAGAACACGACGCCGTTCAGGTCGTTGTACTGGTTGACGTCACCGCTGGCGCTGTACAGGTTGGAGGTGGCATACACCGGCAGGTTGCCAGCGTACTGGAAGTTCAGGGTCGGCTTGATCTGCTGGGCCTGTTGCGGCGTCGCGGCCAGGAACAGGAAGTCGATGTCCTGACGGCGTGCCGGCTGGGCGGCGACATCGCCGCCGACGGCGCTTTGCAGGCTCTTGGCACGGCCTTCGCTTTGGCGTAGTTGCAGCAGGTCGGCGATCTGTTGGGCCAGGGCCACGGGCTGGGCGATGTGGTCGGCGGCCAGCAAGGTACCGCCACGGGCTTCCCAGTCCTGGCGGAAGGCCTTGAGCACACGATCGCCCCATTCACCGCTCGGCACCAGCGCCACGGCGCGCACTCGACCATCGGCATGGGCGCGGCGGGAGACTTCACGGGCCTCGTCTTCGGCCGCCAGGCCGAACTGGAACAGCTGGGCGGGCGCTTTCTGGCCGGCGTCGGCGTAGTTCAGGGCCAGCGTGGTGATCGGCAGTTGCGGGTAGTCGGCCAGCTTCTTGACCAGCGGCTTCTCCAGCGGGCCGACCACCAGCTGAATACCGGCAGCCTGGGCGTCACGGTAGAAGTCGTCCAGCGAGGTGATGCGCGAGCTGTCGAACACCTGGATCTTCGGCGCGGGCTGACCGGCCTGGGTGGCCTGGAAGTGCGCGGCCATGAAGCCGTCGCGCAGGGCCTTGGCCACGTTGGCCAGGGGACCTTCCTGGGGCAGCAGCAAGGCGATGCTGGTCAGCGGCTGGTTGGCCAGTTCGCGCAGCTTGGCCAGGGATTCAGGCAGTTGGCGGGCGGCAGGATGGTTCGGATACTTCGCGCGCCAGGCGTCGATCGCGGCCTGCTGGGTTTCCAGCGTGCCGGCGCGCTTGACCGCCAGGGCCAAGCTGGCCCAGCCCGCCAGGTCGTCGGTGCCCTGGCTGGCGCCTTCCAGTTGTTCGGTGGGCAGGGCGGCGACCAGCGTCCAAAGGGCTTCCTGGTTCTTGGCCGCTTGCGCCGGCTCGCTCAGCAGGGGCGCCAGCAGCGTGCGCTGGCGGGCGGCCTCGAGCGGTTGGCCATCGGCTTCCAGAGCAGCCGCATGAACGCTGTACGTACGTACCTGCAGCTCGGGCGGCAACTGACCGACGTACTGCAGGCTCGGGTGCGACAGGGCGTCGACCGCGGCCTTGGGCTGGTTGCGGCTCATGGCCAGCTCCGCCGACAGGACGCTGGCGAAGACCTGCTGGGCCGGCTTGAGCGAGTCGAGCTTCACCTGCTCGAGGATGTGCGTGGCGCGCGGATAGTCTTTCTGGCGATAGGCTTGATCAGCCGCGCTCAGGCGCAACAGGGCAGCTTCTTCCGGCGACTGGCTTGCAGCCGCCTGTTCGAGCAGTTGCTCGATGCTGGCATCCGGGGTGCGCGGCAGCTCGCCCAGGCGGGACGAGGGCGAGCTGGCGCAGGCTGCCAGCAAGGCAGCGAAACAGCTGTTACCTGATCAAATAGGTCGACGATTGTACCCAAGCCGTGGCCGGGGTGCGATGTCGCTGACGTGGATCCTCCAATATAGGCGGTATGCGCCCGTCGGCGGGCAAAGATGTTTGCGCCTTGTGACCGGCGGTCGGGCTACAATGGCGCTTTCGATTCGAATCAAGACAGGTGTACGCAGTGACAGAGGTTCCAGGCGCTTCGAAATCCACGACCGGGACGTTGTACGTCGTCGCCACGCCGATCGGCAACCTGGACGACATCAGCGCGCGCGCGCTGAAGATCCTGGGTGCGGTGAAGCTGATTGCCGCCGAGGACACGCGTCATTCGGTACGCCTGCTGCAGCATTTCGGCATCCAGACACCGCTGGCGCCCTGCCACGAGCACAACGAGCGAGATGAAGGCAGCCGTTTCATCGCTCGCCTGCTGGCCGGCGACGACGTGGCCCTGGTGTCCGATGCCGGCACACCGCTGATCTCCGATCCGGGTTATCACCTGGTACGCCAGGCACGCGCGGCCGGCATCGCCGTGGTGCCGGTGCCGGGTGCCTGTGCGTTGATCGCCGCGTTGTCGGCCGCCGGGCTGCCGTCCGATCGCTTCATGTTCGAAGGGTTTCTGCCGGCCAAGGCCGTGGGGCGGCGTGCCAGGCTCGAACAGGTCAAGGAAGAGCCGCGCACCCTGATCTTCTACGAAGCGCCCCATCGCATCCTGGAGTGCCTGCAGGACATGCAGGCCGTGTTCGGCGACGAGCGTCCGGCCGTGCTGGCCCGCGA
>JAQZAY010000144.1 GCA_029239415.1 Pseudomonas sp.
CGGGCTGTCGTTCCTGATGGTGCCGCTGGACGCACCTGGGGTGAGCATCCGGCCGATCAAGGCGCTCAACGGCAAGGACGCCTTTGCCGAAGTGTTTTTCGACGAGGTGCGGGTGCCGCTGGAAAACCGCATCGGCGCGCAAGGCGAAGGGTGGCACGTGGCGATGGCCACGGCGGGCTTCGAGCGTGGCCTGCTGCTGCGCTCGCCCGCACGCTTCCAGTACACCGCGCGCCGGCTGGTGGAGCTGTACCTGGCGCACCGCGACTGCGCCGACCGCGACCCGGGCCTGCGCGACGCCGTGCAGGACTGCTGGATGGGTGCCGAGGCCTATGCCCTGTCGGCCTATCACACGGTAGGACGCCTGAGCCAGGGCGCGCAGATCGGCGCCGAGTCGAGCATCAACAAGATCATCTGGTCGGAGCTGGACCTGAAGATGCATGACACGGCCATGCGCCTGCTCGGCGCGCGCGGCGAACTGCTCGCCAGCGCGCCTGCCGCCGGCGATGCGGCTGGCTGGCTGGAGGGTTTCCTGTTCGCCCAGTCCGGGCCCATCTACGCCGGCACCAACGAAATCCAGCGCAACATCATTGCCGAGCGGATGCTCGGTTTGCCGAAGTAGGAGCAGGCCATGGACTTCACTTTCAGCGATGACCAACTGACGTTTCGCGAGGCCATCAGCCGTTTCCTGATGACCGAAGCGGCCCCGGAGATGCTCCGGGAGATCTGGGACACCGACGCCGGCCGCTCGCCGGACCTGCGCAACAAGATCGCCGCCCAGGGCCTCACCGCCTTGTCGGTGCCCGAGGCCGAGGGCGGGCTGGGCATGGACGATGTGGCCTGGGCACTGATGACCCAGGAACTGGGCTACTACGCCATTCCTGACTCCCTGGCCGACACCGCCTATGTCGCCGCAGGTCTGCTGAGCGGGCTGGAGCCCGGCCACTCGGCACGCTCGCGCCTGCTGCCCCGCATCGCCGATGGCAGCGTGCGCATGGCGGTCGGCCATCCGATCAATCCGCTGGTGAGCGATGCTCACCTGGCCGAGGTCCTGATCCTGTTCGAAGGCCAGGCCGTGCATGCGGTGCCGCGCAGCGAGGTGGATGTCGAGGCCAACCCGAGCATCGACGCCTCGCGGCGCCTGGGCAGGGTGAGCTGGCGCCCGAGCCCGGCCACGCTGCTGGTCAGCGGTGAGCAGGGCAGGACGCTGCAGGCGCGCATGCTCGACCGCGGCGCCTTGTCGGTGGCAGGGCAATTGCTGGGCCTGGCCCAGCGCATGCTGGACCTGTCCGTGGACTACGTGGTTCAGCGCAAGCAGTTCGGCAAGCCCATCGGCAGCTTCCAGGCGGTCAAGCACCACCTGGCCGACGTCGCCCGGCAGGTCGAGCACGCCAAGCCGGTGCTGTACCGCGCCGCCCATGGCCTGGCGCAGGACGACGCCAGCGCCGGGCGCTGGGTGTCACAGGCGCGCCTGGCCTGCTGCGAAGCCAGCTGGCTGGCGGCGCGCAAGGCGATCCAGGTGCACGGTGCCATGGGGTACACCTGGGAAGTCGACCTGCAGATGTTCATGAAGCGCGCCTGGTCGCTGGATGCGGCCTGGGGCGATCGTGGCTTCCACAAATCCCGTGTCGGCGAGTATCTGTTCGCCGCTGGCGCCCGGCTTGGCCCGGGCCATACCTTCGAGGACTGAACCATGGCCCAGGCCTATATCATCGATGCCCTGCGCACCCCGACGGGCAAGCGCAAGGGCGCATTGTCCGAGGTCCACGCCATCGACCTGGGCGCACATGTGCTCAAGGCGCTGGTGGCGCGCAACGCTATCCCTGCCGAGGACTACGACGATGTGATCTTTGGCTGCGTCGACACGGTCGGCGCCCAGGCGGGCGATATCGCCCGTACCAGCTGGCTCGCCGCCGGGCTGCCCCTGTGCGTGCCAGGCACCACCGTGGACCGTCAGTGCGGCTCGTCGCAGCAGGCGTTGCATTTTGCCGCCCAGGCCGTGATGAGCGGCACCCAGGATGTGATCGCGGTGGGCGGGGTGCAGACCATGACCCGCATCCCGATCGGCTCGGCGATGCTCGCGGGCCAGCCACTGGGCTTCGCCGATCCGTTCAGCGGCAGTGCCGGCTGGCGGGCACGCTTCGGCGATCAGCCGGTGAACCAGTTCTATGCCGCCCAGCGCATTGCCGAACACTGGCGGCTGAGCCGCGCGGACATGGAAGGCTTCGCGCTGGAAAGCCATCGGCGCGCCCTGGCGGCGCTGCACAGTGGCCGCTTCGACCGCGAGATCGTGGCGTACCAGGCGCTGCGCCAGGACGAGACACCGCGCCAGACCAGCCTCGAGAAGATGGCCAGCCTCGAGCCGGTCGATCCACGCTACCCGCTGATCACCGCGGCCGTGTCCAGCCAGACCTGCGATGCCTCGGCGGCCTTGCTGATCGTCTCGGAGGCGGCGCTCAAGCGCTACGACCTGACGCCACGAGCGCGCATCCACCACCTCACGGTGATGGGCGACGACCCGATCTGGCACCTTACTGCACCGATCGCGGCGACCCGCAAGGCGCTGCACAAGACGGGCCTGCGCATGAGCGACATCGACCGGGTCGAGATCAACGAGGCTTTCGCTTCGGTGGTGATGGCCTGGGCCAAGGAGCTGGACTGCGACCTGGCCCGGACCAACGTCAATGGCGGCGCCATCGCCCTGGGGCACCCGTTGGGCGCGACCGGGGTACGGCTGATGACCACGCTGCTCAATGAGCTCGAATGCAGCGGTGGCCGCTACGGCCTGCAAACCATGTGCGAAGGCGGTGGCCAGGCCAACGTCAGCATCATCGAACGTCTCTAGAGAAGGAGTGCCGTATGGCAATGTGTAGCGGTCGTACCGTCATCATCACCGGGGCCGGGGGTGGCCTGGGGCGTGCCTACGCGCTGGCGTTCGCCGCCGAAGGCGCCAACGTGGTGGTCAATGATATCCGCGGCGAAGCAGCCCGCGACGTGGTCGGGCAGATTCACGCCAGCGGCGGCCAGGCCATCGCCAACAGCGACGACATCACCACGCTGGCGACCGCACAGCGCATCGTCGACGCCGCGCTGGCTGCCTTTGGCGAAGTGCATGTGCTGGTGAACAACGCGGGCGTCTTGCGTGACAGGTTGTTTCTCAGCCTCAGCGAAGAGGACTGGGACACGGTGATGCAGGTGCACCTCAAGGGGCATTATTGCCTGGCCAACCTGCTGGCCCGGCGCTGGCGCGACCTTGCCAAGGCAGGGACCGTAGTCGGCGGACGCATCATCAACACCAGCTCCGGTGCCGGCCTGCAAGGCTCCATCGGCCAGTCCAACTATTCGGCGGCCAAGGGTGGGATTGCCGCGCTGACCCTGGTGCAGGCGGCCGAACTGGCGCGCTATGGCGTGACGGCCAATGCCTTGGCGCCTGCCGCGCGCACCGCCATGACCGAGGGCGCGATGCCGGAGCTGGTGAAGAAACCCGAGGACGGCAGTTTCGATGCCTGGGCGCCGGAGAACGTCGCGCCCCTGGTGGTCTGGCTGGGCAGCGAGGCCTCCGCGCAGGTCACCGGCCAGGTGATCGAAAGCCAGGGCGGGCGGATCTCGCTGGCCGACGGCTGGCGCACCGGCGTCACCCGCGACAAGGGCGCGCGCTGGCACGTGGAGGAGGTAGGCGAGGCGCTCGCCGCGCTCCTGGCGCAAGCCACGCCGGCGCAGCGCGTCTGGGGCGGTTGAGGCCTGACACGTCCGTTTTGACGATGCCGGGGGCGCAGGCCGCGGTTATACCTGGCGTCGTCTTTCTTTGCGAGGTAACGCCACGTGAAACACGCTCCCCCTTACGTCCCCGGGCATCAGTTGCTGGCTGGGAAGTCCGTGCTCATCACCGCCGCCGCAGGTGGCGGTATCGGCTATGCCGCTGCACGCCGCAGCGCCGAAGAAGGCTGCCGGGCGCTGATGATCTCCGATGTGCACCCGCGCCGTCTGGAAGAGGCGGTCGAACGCCTGAAGGCCGAGACCGGGTTGCAGGCGGTGTTCGGCCAGTTGTGCGATGTCACCCAGGAAGATCAGGTCCAGGCATTGATCGCATGCGCGGAGGATTGCCTGCAAGGCGTGGACGTACTGATCAACAATGCCGGCCTTGGTGGCCAGAAGGCCTTGATCGAAATGAGCGACCAGGAGTGGCTGCGGGTGCTCGACGTGACCCTGACCGGCACTTTCCGCATGACCCGCGCCATGCTCGGCCCGATGCAGCGACGGGGCGCGGGCGTGATCGTCAACAACGCCTCGGTGCTCGGCTGGCGCGCGCAGAAAGAGCAGGCCCATTACGCCGCCGCCAAGGCCGGGGTCATGGCCCTGACTCGCTGCAGCGCCTTGGAAGCCGCCGAGTTCGGGGTACGGATCAATGCCGTGGCGCCTTCGATCGCCCTGCATGATTTTCTCAAGAAGGCCGCCAGCGAAGAGCTGCTGTCCAGCCTGGCCCAGCGCGAGGCGTTTGGCCGGGCCGCCGAAGTCTGGGAAGTGGCCAATGTGATGATGTTCCTGGCCAGCGACTATGCCTCCTACATGGTCGGCGAAGTGCTGTCCGTCAGCTCCCAACAGGCCTGAGGAAACCCTTCATGACCCATGTATTCGCCAGCGCCCAGGCGCTGCTCGATGCGCCCGGCCTGGACCTGGGTGCCACCGACTGGCTGAGCATCAGCCAGCAACGCATCGATCTTTTCGCCGAAGCCACGGGCGACCACCAGTGGATTCACGTCGACCCGCAACGCGCGGCGGCGGGTCCTTTTGGTGCCTGCATCGCCCATGGTTACCTGACCCAGGCCCTGGCCAACCTGTTCATGCCTCAGCTGATGCGAGTCGACAACCTGGTCATGGGCGTCAACTACGGTTGCGAGCGCGTGCGTTTTCCCGCCCCGGTACGGGTGGGCTCCCGGGTGCGCGGGCGTGGCCAGGTGCTGCGCGCCGACGCGGTCGGCACCGCGGTGCAGCTGGTGGTGCGCATCAGCGTGGAAATCGAGGGCCAAGACCGCCCTGGCTGTGTGGTCGACACCATCAGCCGCTACACCTTCAATCCTGTCAGCGAGTGAACCTGCCCATGGACCAGCAAGAAGTTGTCATCGTCGCCACCGCCCGGACGGGCCTGGCAAAATCCTTTCGCGGCTCGTTCAACGATACCGAGGCGCCAGTGCTTGGTGGCCATGTGGTGCGCGCCGTGCTTGAACGCGCTGGCATCGAGCCTGACGCGGTAGAAGATGTGATCATGGGCGCGGCGGTGCAGCAGGGCACCCAGGGCTACAACATCGGGCGTCTGTGCGCCTACACCGGCGGGCTGCCTGACAGCGTCCCGGGCATGGCGCTGGACCGCATGTGCGCGTCTGGGCTGATGAGCATCGGCGTCGCGGCCAAGGGCATTCTCGCCGGCGAGATGAACATCGCCATCGGCGGCGGGGTGGAATCGCTGTCACTCACCCAGAACAAGCACAAGAACAGCTACCGTGCACGTTCCGAGGCGGTGCTCAAAGCCATGCCCAGTGCCTACATCCAGATGATCGAAACCGCCGAGATCGTCTCCCGGCGCTACGGCATCAGCCGCGCTGCCCAGGACGCGTACAGCCTGCAGAGCCAGCAACGCACCGCCGCCGCCCAGCAGGCCGGCCTGTTCGACGAGGAAATCGTCGGGCTGCAGGTCGACAAGCTGTGCCTGGACAAGGAGGGCCAGCCGGCCGGCCATGAATCGGTATGGGTCGACCGTGACGAATGCAACCGCCCTGGGACTCGGCTCGAAGACCTGGCCGCGCTCAGGCCGGTCTGGAAGGGCGGTGAGTGGATCGAGCAGGGCGACTACGTGACGGCAGGCAATGCGTCGCAGTTTTCCGATGGCGCCTCGGCCAGCCTGTTGATGGGCCGCGCCGAGGCGCGCCGGCGTGGCCTGACGCCGCTGGGCATCTATCGCGGTATCGCCGTCGCGGGCTGTGCGCCCGAGGAAATGGGCATCGGCCCGGTGGTGGCCGTACCGCGGCTGCTCAAGCGCTTCGGGCTGAGCGTGGCCGACATCGACCTCTGGGAAATCAACGAGGCCTTCGCCTGCCAGGTGCTGCATTGCCAGGACGTGCTGGGTATCGCGCCTGACCGGTTGAACGTCAATGGCGGTGCCATCGCGATCGGGCATCCGTTCGGCATGTCGGGTGCGCGCATGGTGGGCCATGCCCTGCTCGAAGGCCGGCGGCGTGGTGCGCGGTATGTGGTGGTGGCCATGTGCATCGGTGGAGGCATGGGCGCGGCTGGCTTGTTCGAATTGGCTGGCCGCTAGGTCTACAGGAGCATGCCCATGCAAAGCCACATGTCGAATGCGCAGGCACTGGCGCAGATGGGCCTGGATCTGGAAGCCTATGAGGAGCTCATCGGCAATCTCTATGAAGGCGCGCTGGATACCCGCAGGGTGGCGCAATCCCTGCGGCGGCTTCAGGAGATTTTCCAGGCCAACATCGTCACCCTGATCCTGCGTGCGGTGGACGAGCCGTACCTGTCGCCGATGCTCGCGGTGGGCGACGTCAATGGCGCCGGGGAGATCCAGCACTACGCGTACTACAGCAAGTCGACGCCGTTCAACAACCTGCCCCTGGACCGGGTGTTCACCATCGACGACCTGATGAGCGAGGAGCAGTGGCTGGGCTCCTCCTTCTATCTGCTGTATTGCCAACCCTACGGTTGCTTCCAGATGCTCGGCGCCGATATCAGCATGCCTGACGGCGGCAAGCTGCGCCTGCGGGTCAACCGCCGGCGTGACCAGCCCCGGTTCTCTGACGCCGAGCGGGCGTTTTGCGCGATGTTGCTGCCGCACCTGCGGCGGGCCTTGCACCTGCATGCGCTGCTCGACCGCAGCGAATCGCTGGGCAGCCTGTACTTCCAGGCGATCAGCCGGTTGTCGGTAGCGACCATCGTGCTCGACGAGAGTGGCAGCGTGCTGCAGCTCAATCCGGTGGCCAGCAACATTCTCGACAGCAATGACGGGCTCAAGCTGGTGGGCGGGCGTCTGGAAGCGACCTACCCCAGCGACAACCGCGAGCTGGCGCGCCTGGTGCGCAACGCCTTCCAGCGGGCAAGACAGAGTCCTGCCGAGGCCTACAGAGCCGAGGCGCTGTCGATCTCGCGCCCCTCGGGACAGGTCAGCCTGGGCGTGGTGGTAGAGCTGATTCCTTCGCAGGAGCGGGTGGAGGGCAGGGGCCAGCCCACCGTGGTGGTCTATGTGCGCGATGCCGTCGGCAAGTCGCTGGTCAGCGGCATGGCAACGGCCCAGTTGTACAACCTGACCCCCGCGGAAACCGCGCTGGCGCTGGAGCTGGCGAACGGGATGTCGCTCGAGGAGGCCTCCGAGGTGCTGAGCATCCGCCGCAATACGGCACGTGCCCACTTGCGCTCGATCTTTTCCAAGACCGGCGTGCGGCGCCAGACCGAACTGGTGCGCATCCTGCTCAACAGCGTGGTCGCGCTGGGGCCGCCTGGTGCCGTGCCGATGGGGATGAAGACGGCGGTCTGAACGCGTTAGTCCGAGCAGACGATGCCTGGCTTTTACCGCGCTGACGATACTGCGCCACCGCTATCGGAAAACCATGGAGAACAACAATGACCGAGCGTACAGACCGCGCTTGCCAGCCTTACGATGACCGCCGCCAGTGGGCGCTGGTGGCGTTGCTCCTGGGCTGCCTCACCGCCAGCCCGGGCCATGCGGCACCAGAGGATGTGCAGCGTCTCGGGACGGAGCTGACCTGCGTCGGCGCCGACAAGCAGGGGAACGCCGATGGCAGCATCGGGCCCTATGTCGGCCAATGGCTGGGCGTGCCCCCGCACGTGGATTTCAAGGGAACTGGTCATCATCCGATCGATCCCTATGCGCAGGAGAAACCGCTGTTCGTGATCACGGCGGCGAACCTTGCCGAGTACGCGGACTACCTGTCCGACGGCCAGAAGGCGCTGTTCAAGCTGTATCCCAATACCTTCAAGATGCCGATATACCCTACGCACCGCGACTTCCGCTTTGCCGATTCGGTCTGCCAGGCCACCCGCGAAAATGCCAAGGTGGCCAAGCTGGTGGATGAGGGCGAAGGGGTCGTCGGCAAGACGGGTGGGGTGCCGTTCCCGGTACCGCGCAGTGGCCTTGAGCTGTTGAAAAACGCGTCGACCTTCAGCCTGCGTGCCTGGACCGAGGAATATGTCTCCGACAACGCCTACGTGCTGAAAAACGGCAACGTCAACTGGGGCCGGGTGCATTCGCGCAACCTGGCCCCGGCGTTGCAACCGGGCAAGATCGGCGACACGGTGGGCAACTCGTCGTTCTACCTCAATGAAACCCTGCTGCCCCAGCGCGACAAGGGCGAGATCAACACTGGCACCGAATTCTGGAACGACAAGACCGAGCCTCGCCAGAGCTGGCGCTATGACCCGGGCACGCGCCGGGTACGCCAGTCGCCGGGCTATGGCTTCGACATGGCATTCCCGGGTTCCGGGGGGTCGATCACCGTCGACGAGGTACGCCTGTTCAATGGCTCTGGCCAGCGCTACGACTGGAAGATCGTCGGCAAGCGGGAGATGTTCATTCCCTACAACACCTACCGCCTGCATCAGAGCAACCTCAAGTACGCCGATCTGCTGACCCCAGGACACATCAACCCTGAAGCCATGCGCTACGAG
>JAQZAY010000145.1 GCA_029239415.1 Pseudomonas sp.
CCGGCGCCAAGGCCCTGGATGATTCGCACCGCCACCAGAATGATCGGCGCCCAGATGCCGATCGACGCGTAGCTGGGGATCAGGCCGATCAGCATGGTGCACAAGCCCATCATGCAGAAGGTTATCACCAAGACCTGCTTGCGCCCGAAGCGATCGCCCAGGTAGCCGAACAGGATGCCGCCGAAGGGGCGGGCGATGAAACCGATGGCGAACGTGGAGAACGCCAGCAGCGAAGCCACCGCCGGGTTGCCGGCATCGAAGAAGATCTTCGAGAAGACGATCGCCGCCATGGTCGCGTAAAGGTAGAAGTCATACCATTCCAGCATCGATCCAAAGATCGTTGCCGCAGCGACCTTGCGCAGGCGCTTGCGCTGTTGTGCAGGGGTCTCGGGTGCGGTCGGGGCCGCTTGATGTATCGACATGCGGGTTTCCTTATTATCTTTGTAATGGTCTGTGCAGCGGTTCTAGCGGTTCTTGACGATGCGTTCGGCGATCATCTGGCCGATTGGAATAGCCGAGGTGGCCGCCGGCGAGGGTGCGTTGCAGACATGCACCATGCGCGGTGTTTCGGCGAACAGGAAGTCATGCACCAAGGCACCGTTGCGCATCACCGCCTGGGCCCGGATGCCGGCTTCGTAGGGCAGCAGGTCTTCGATCTGCAGCGAGGGGCAGTACTTGCGGCACTGTTCGAGGTAACCGCGCTTGAACAGCGAGTTCTTCATCTCCAGGGTGCCCGAGCCAAGGTTGTTCCAGAGTGTTTTCCAGAATCCCGGGAAGCGCGCGTACTCGGCAACGTCCTGCCAGTTCACCGAACCCTTGCGGTAGTTCTCGCGGCCCAGTCCGAGCACGGCATTGGGGCCGACTGTGACGCTCCCATCGATCATCCGCGTGAGGTGCACGCCCAGGAATGGCAGGTCCGGGTCGGGGATGGGATAGATCAGGTGGTTGACGATCTGGTTCTTGCTCGCCGGCAGGCGGTAGTACTCGCCACGGAAGGGGATGATCTGGTGATCGATCTTCACCCCGGCCATGCGCGCCAGGCGGTCGGACTGCAGGCCGGCGCAGGCCACCAGCTGGCGTGCGCGCCAGGTGCTGTCCACGCTGCTGATACTGACGTTGTCGCCGGTCTCGAAGATGGCCTGCACGGTCGTCGATAGCTGCACCTCGCCGCCAGCGGCCTGGATCACGCCCGCCATCGCCTGGCAGACCTGCTTGTAGTCGACGATGCCGGTGGCATCGAGGAACAGCCCGCCCAGGCCCACGATGTTTGGCTCGCGGCGCCGCAGTTCAGCGGCGTCCAGACGCTCGACCTTCAGGCCGTTCTGTTGCGAGCGCTCGTACAAGGCTTGCATGCGCTGCACTTCCAGGGGATTGGACGCGACCAGCAGCTTGCCGCAGACATCGAACGCGATGCCGTGCTCGGTGCAGAAATCCTTGGTGGCCTGGGCGCCGCGCTTGCACAGGTCGGCCTTGAGGCTGCCTGGTGCGTAATAGATGCCTGCATGGATCACGCCGCTGTTGTGGCCCGTCTGGTGGCGTCCCAGGCTGTCTTCTTTTTCCAGGATCACCAGCGAAGCGCCGGGACGCTGTTCGAGCAGGGCCATGGCGGTGGCGAGACCGACGATGCCGCCGCCGATGATGCAATAGTCATAAATCATGCAGGTAATCCGTGTTGTATGTGAATCTGCTTATCAGGTTGTCAGACTAAGCAGGGCGTGAAAAAACCTCGCAAGGCAGCGCGGGCATGTGCATGGGTCAGTCGAGCGGGGGCAGGTCGATGTTCAAGCGCTTGGCCGAAGCCCGCAGGTGCGCTTCGGCGCAGTTCGCCGCGCCCTGGCGGTCGCCTTCGACGATGGCCTGCAACAGGTCGCGGTGCTCACGGTTGGCCTCGGCAGAACCCCCGACCGAATAGGTCGCGGAGTTTTCCCATGCGGCCTGCCTGGCAGCGGCCAGCTGGCCACGCAGGAAGTCATGGAAAGCAACGAAATAGTCGTTCTTGCTGGCTTCGGCGATGGCCCGGTGGAAGGCCACGTCGGCGGCGGCCGCAGCGGCGAAGTCGCTGGGCCTGTCGAGCATTTCCTTGAGCGCCTTCGCCATGTTCTCCAGGTCGGTTTCGTCGCGACGGCGGGCAGCGATGGACGCGGCCTGGGTCTCGACCCACAGGCGCATCTCGAACATCTGCGCCAGGTCAGGCGTGCGGCCGTTGCTGCCCGGGAAACGGAACACCGTGCCAGCGGGCGTTCGCGAGATATAGGAGCCGAGCCCGCGCCGGGCGATCAGCACGCCGTCGGCCTTGAGCTGGGCCACGGCCTCGCGCACCACCGAACGGCTGACGTGCAGCTGCTCGGCCAGCTGCTGCTCGGTGGGCAGGCGCGACTCTGCGCCCAGCCGGCCTGAGTCAATTTCGGCGCGGATGGCACTGACGACGCGTTCAACGAGGGTGTCGGGGCGTTGGAGTTCGAGCATGGACGTTCTTGTTAGGTGATCAGGTTGTCAGACTAACTGCTTCGGGTAGGAGCTTGTCAAGCGTCGGCTTGCTTTTTGGGTGCGCCGAGCGCCTTGCACCTGCGTATTGCCCCACGCTTGCCAGGGAGAAACGTTACAGCGCGCTGACGTACGTCCCGGTCCCCTGCAGGATGTTTTGCAGGGTCAACTCGACCTCGACCAGATCGCCTGCCGGCGTCGAATGCAGGATCTCGAGCACATCATCCCCGCGCAGCGCGTCGCTGTCCCCCGCTGCGACCTCGATCAACAGCCGGTCGGCCCAGAGCGTGACCTTCAGGCCATCGAGCGTCGAGGGCTCGTCGTCCAGCGTCAGGTCCACCGTGTCTTCGTCCGGATAACGGGTCAGCAGAAACATCTGGCCCTGGTCGCTGTGGCAGCACAGCGTGGCCATGTCGTCCTCTTCGTCGTCGCACGGGGTGGCGAAGAGCAGGGCGGTTTTCAGTTGCATGGGCAGCTCGGTTCAAGAGGATGAAATGGAATTCTGCCAGTCTTGCCAGGTTCTATAAACGCAATGTTGCAGGTCTTGACCGAATATGTCGCCGCACCGCAAGCAACCACGGCCTGCCACTCGTTAAGCTCACGACAAAAGCCCAAGCGGAGTACCACAGATGGCGTTCTTCACCGCAGCCAGCAAGGCCGACTTCCAGCATCAACTGCAAGCGGTCCTGGCGCAGCACATCAGCGAACAGTCCCTGCCGCAGGTGGCACTGTTCGCCGAACAGTTCTTCGGCATCATTTCCCTGGATGAACTTACCCAGCGCAGGCTTTCCGACCTCGCGGGCTGCACCCTGTCTGCCTGGCGCATCATCGAGCGCTTCGACCTCCAGCACCCCGAGGTGCGGGTCTACAACCCCGACTACGAGCGCCACGGCTGGCAATCGACCCATACCGCGGTCGAGGTGCTGCACCACGACCTGCCGTTCCTGGTCGACTCGGTACGCACCGAGCTCAACCGCCGTGGCTACAGCATCCACACCTTGCAGACCACCGTGCTCAGCGTACGCCGCGGCCTGGATGGCGAGCTGGTCGAACTGCTGCCCAAGGGCACCTCGGGCGAGGGCGTCCAGCATGAGTCGCTGATGTACCTGGAGATCGACCGTTGCGCCAACGCCGCCGAGCTCAACGTGCTGGCCAGCGAGCTCGAGAAGGTGCTGGCCGAGGTGCGGGTCGCGGTTGCCGATTTCCAGCCGATGAAGGACAAGCTGCGCGATATCCTCGCCCTGGTCGAGCAGTGCCCCTACGCGCCGGCGCACAATGAAAAAGCCGAGGTCAATGCCTTCCTCGAATGGCTGGTGGGCAACCACTTCACCTTCCTGGGCTATGAGGAATTCACCGTCTCGGCCGACGCCGAGGGTGGCCAGATGCTCTATGACCCGCAGTCGTTCCTGGGCCTGACCCGGTTGCTGCGCTCGGGCCTGAGCGCCGAAGACCTGCGCATCGAAGACTACGCCGTCAACTACCTCAACGAGCCACTGCTGCTGTCCTTCGCCAAGGCCGCACAGCCAAGCCGCGTGCACCGGCCGGCCTATCCGGACTACGTGTCGATCCGTCAGCTCGATGCCCAGGGCCGGGTCATCAAGGAGTGCCGCTTCATGGGCCTGTACACCTCCTCGGTGTACGGTGAAAGCGTGCACGCCATTCCCTATATCCGCCTCAAGGTCGCCGAAGTCGAGCGCCGTTCGTTGTTCGACCCCAAGGCCCACCTGGGCAAGGAACTGGCCCAGGTGCTCGAAGTGCTGCCGCGCGACGACCTGTTCCAGACGCCGATCGACGAGCTGTTCAGCACGGTGATGTCGATCGTGCAGATCCAGGAGCGCAACAAGATCCGTGTGTTCCTGCGCAAGGACCCCTACGGGCGCTTCTGCTACTGCCTGGCCTACGTGCCGCGCGACATCTATTCCACCGAGGTGCGCCAGAAGATCCAGCAAGTGCTGATGGAGCGCCTGAAGGCCAGCGACTGCGAGTTCTGGACTTTCTTCTCCGAGTCGGTGCTGGCCCGCGTGCAGCTGATCTTGCGGGTCGACCCGAAAAACCGCATCGATATCGATCCGCAGCAGCTGGAAAACGAAGTGATCCAGGCTTGCCGCTCGTGGAAGGACGACTACGCAAGCCTGGTGGTGGAGGGGTTCGGCGAGGCGCAGGGCAACAATATCCTGGCCGACTTCCCCAAGGGCTTCCCGGCCGGCTACCGCGAGCGCTTCGCCGCGCACTCGGCGGTGGTCGACCTGCAGCATGTGCTGGCGTTGTCCGAGCGCAAGCCGCTGGTCATGAGCTTCTACCAGCCGCTGACCCAGACCGGCAAGCAGCTGTTGCATTGCAAGCTGTACCACGCCGATACGCCGCTGGCGCTGTCGGACGTGCTGCCGATCCTGGAAAACCTCGGCCTGCGCGTGCTGGGCGAGTTCCCTTATCGCCTGCGCCATGCCAATGGCCGGGAATTCTGGATCCATGACTTCGCCTTTACCTACAGCGAAGGCCTGGACCTGGACATCCAGCAGCTCAACGACACCCTGCAGGATGCCTTCGTGCACATCGTCCGGGGCGACGCCGAGAACGATGCGTTCAACCGCCTGGTGCTGACCGCCGGCCTGCCATGGCGCGACGTCGCCTTGCTGCGCGCCTATGCCCGCTACCTCAAGCAGATTCGCCTGGGCTTCGACCTGGGCTACATCGCCAGCACGCTGAACAACCATACCGATATCGCCCGCGAGCTGACCCGGCTGTTCAAGACCCGCTTCTATCTGGCGCGCAAGCTCACCCAGGACGACCTGGACGACAAGCAGCAGCGCCTGGAACAGGCGATCCTGACAGCCCTGGACGAGGTCCAGGTGCTCAACGAAGACCGCATCCTGCGCCGCTACCTGGACCTGATCAAGGCGACCCTGCGCACCAACTTCTACCAGGCCGACGCCAATGGCCAGGCCAAGTCGTACTTCAGCTTCAAGTTCAACCCCAAGCTGATCCCCGAACTGCCCAAGCCGGTACCCAAGTTCGAGATCTTCGTCTATTCGCCGCGGGTCGAAGGTGTCCACCTGCGCTTTGGCAACGTTGCCCGCGGTGGCTTGCGCTGGTCGGACCGCGAAGAAGACTTCCGCACCGAGGTGCTCGGCCTGGTCAAGGCCCAGCAGGTGAAGAACTCGGTGATCGTGCCGGTCGGCGCCAAGGGCGGCTTCCTGCCGCGCCGCCTGCCACTGGGCGGCTCGCGCGACGAGATCCAGGCCGAGGGCATCGCTTGCTACCGGATCTTCATCTCCGGCCTGCTCGACATCACCGACAACCTCAAGGATGGCGGCGTGGTGCCGCCGGTCAACGTGGTGCGCCACGATGGCGACGATCCCTACCTGGTGGTGGCGGCCGACAAGGGCACCGCGACCTTTTCGGACATCGCCAACGGCATTGCCATCGACTACGGCTTCTGGCTGGGCGACGCCTTCGCCTCGGGCGGCTCGGCCGGCTACGACCACAAGAAGATGGGCATCACCGCCCGTGGCGCCTGGGTGGGCGTGCAGCGCCACTTCCGCGAGCGCGGCATCAATGTGCAGCAAGACCCGATCACCGTCATCGGCATCGGCGACATGGCCGGGGATGTATTCGGCAACGGCTTGCTGATGTCCGACAAGCTGCAGCTGGTGGCTGCCTTCAACCACTTGCACATCTTCATCGACCCCAATCCCGATCCGGCCACCAGCTTCGCCGAGCGTCAGCGCCTGTTCGACCTGCCGCGCTCGGCCTGGACCGACTACGACACCCGCATCATGTCCGAAGGCGGCGGGATCTTCCCGCGCAGCCTCAAGAGCATCACCATCACCGAGCAGATGAAACAGCGCTTCGACATCTCGGCCGACAAGCTGACCCCGACCGAGTTGCTGCACGCGCTGCTCAAGGCGCCGGTCGACCTGCTCTGGAACGGCGGTATCGGCACCTACGTCAAGTCCACTGAAGAGAGCCACGCCGATGTCGGCGACAAGGCCAACGATGCGCTGCGCGTCAATGGCGACGAGTTGCGCTGCAAGGTGGTGGGCGAGGGCGGCAACCTGGGCATGACTCAGCTGGGCCGGGTCGAGTTCGGCCTCAACGGCGGTGCGACCAACACCGACTTCATCGACAATGCCGGCGGCGTGGACTGCTCCGACCACGAGGTCAACATCAAGATCCTGCTCAACGAAGTGGTGCATGCCGGGGACATGACCGAGAAGCAGCGCAACCAACTGCTGGGCAGCATGACCGATGAGGTGGGCGCCCTGGTGCTGGGCAACAACTACAAGCAGACCCAGGCCCTGTCGCTGGCGGCGCGCCGTGCCCGCGAGCGGATTGCCGAGTACAAGCGCCTGATGACCGACCTCGAGAGCCGCGGCAAGCTCGACCGGGCGATCGAGTTCCTGCCGTCCGAAGACCAGCTGGCCGAGCGCCTGGCCGCCAACCAGGGCCTGACCCGTGCCGAGCTGTCGGTGTTGATCTCCTACAGCAAGATCGACCTGAAGGAGCAGTTGCTCAAGTCGCGGGTGCCCGACGACGACTACCTGACCCGCGACATGGAGACCGCATTCCCGCCCTCGCTGGTCAACAAGTTCGCCGACGCCATGCGCCGCCACCGTCTCAAGCGCGAGATCGTCAGCACCCAGATCGCCAACGACCTGGTCAACAACATGGGCATCACCTTCGTGCAGCGCCTGAAGGAATCCACCGGCATGAGTCCGGCCAACGTGGCCGGTGCCTATGTGATCGTGCGTGACATCTTCCATCTGCCGCACTGGTTCCGCCAGATCGAAGCGCTGGACTACCAGGTGCCCGCCGAGATCCAGCTCACCCTGATGGACGAACTGATGCGCCTGGGGCGCCGCGCCACGCGCTGGTTCCTGCGCAGCCGTCGCAACGAGCAGGACGCCGGGCGCGACGCGGCGCACTTCGGGCCGAAGATCGCCCAGCTCGGGCTCAAGCTCGACGAGCTGCTCGAAGGCCCGACCCGCGACCGCTGGCAGGCCCGCTACCAAGGCTTCGTCCAGGCCGGCGTGCCCGAACTGCTGGCGCGCATGGTGGCCGGGACCACGCACCTGTACACCTTGCTGCCGATCATCGAGGCTTCCGATGTGACCGGCGAGGACCCTGCGCAAGTGGCCAAGGCGTTCTTCGCGGTCGGCAGCGCGCTGGACCTTCCCTGGTACCTGCAGGAGATCAGCAACCTGTCGGTGGAGAACAACTGGCAGGCCCTGGCCCGCGAAGCGTTCCGCGACGACATCGACCTGCAGCAGCGCGCCATTACCATTTCGGTGCTGCAGATGGCCGATGCCCCGCAGGACATGGACGAGCGCGTGGCATTGTGGCTCCAGCAGCACCGCGTGATGGTCGAGCGCTGGCGCGCCATGCTCGACGACCTGCGCAATGCCACCGGCACCGACTACGCCATGTACGCGGTGGCCAACCGCGAGCTGGTCGACCTGGCGTTGAGCGGGCAGGGGGTGGTGGTGCCTTCCTGAGCGTGAGCTGAAATGAAAAAGCCCCGGCATCGCTGCCGGGGCTTTTCATTTCCAGCAGGAGTGAAGTCTGAGCCGGGGTTACTTGAACCGTCGCTCCACACCTTTCTCCACCAGGATCTTCGCCGAGATCTCCTCCACCGAGAAATGCGTGGAGTTGATGTTGGGAATATTCTCCCGCCTGAACAGGTTCTCCACCTCGCGCACCTCGAACTCGCACTGGGCAAAGCTCGAATACCGGCTGTTGGGCTTGCGCTCGTGGCGAATGGCCGTCAGACGGTCGGCGTCGATGGTCAGGCCGAACAGCTTGTGCTGGTACTTCCTGAGCACCGAGGGCAGTTGCAGGCGCTCCATGTCGTCTTCGGTCAACGGGTAGTTGGCGGCGCGGATGCCGAACTGCATGGCCATGTACAGGCAGGTCGGGGTCTTGCCGCAGCGCGACACGCCGACCAGGATCAGGTCCGCCTTGTCGTAGTAGTGGGTGCGCGCGCCGTCGTCGTTGTCCAGCGCGAAGTTCACCGCCTCGATGCGCTCCATGTAGTTGGAGTTGCCGCCGATCGAGTGCGACTTGCCCACCGAGTACGATGAATGGGCGGTCAGCTCCTGCTCCAGCGGGGCCAGGAAGGTCGAGAAGATGTCGATCATGAAGCCGTTGGAGGTCGCCAGAACTTCACGGATGTCCTGGT
>JAQZAY010000146.1 GCA_029239415.1 Pseudomonas sp.
GTAGAGACCGGAGAGCATGCGCAGGTGGTCCTGGGCGTAGCTGAAGTCGTCCTCGCCCAGACTCTCGGCGTCGAGCCCGGTGTACACGTCGCCCTTGAATGCCAGCAGTGCCTGCTTGGCGTTGGCAGGGGTGAAGTCCGGGGTCCAGCTGCCGAAGCGCGCCGCGTTGAGCCCGGCGAGCTTGTCGGACAGGTGCATCAGCTCGCTGATCTGCACGGGCGACAGCTCGCGCAGCTGCTCGACCAGCACCTGGGAGTCATCCAGAAATTGCGGCAAGGTGTGGCGCTGGATTACCGGCGGGGTGTCGTAGTCGAGGGTCTTGGCGGGGGAAATCACCGTCAGCATTGGGTTCGGCTCCTGAAGTCTTGGCCGCGATTCTACGGGGGCAGGGCGGTGATCTCCAGCTATGGGCACAATAGCCACAGACCATCCGCCCGGCAGCCGCTATAGTGCGCGGCAAGCCCCTCGGAGACTGCGAACGTGCGCATTGCCTTGACCCTGCTGGCTGGCTTGCTGAGCCTGGCCATCCAGGCCGCCCCGCTACCCGTTGCCAGCATCGACCGCAGTGCATGGCCCGAACAACTCGACAGCCCGGTGCTGTTCGATGTCGCCTCGCGTGCCGAGATTCTTTCCTTTGCCAAGGTGCTGCGCGACAGCGAGATGCTCGATGAGGCCCAATTGGCCACGCGCCTGCAGCTCAGGCGAATCGACCTGCCGATGATCCGTGCGCTCAGGGCCAGGATGTGGCAGCGACTCTGGCACAACTACGACCAGGCACGACAGAGTTGCGAGCAGGATGCATCGTTCTGCTACCCGGTCGAGTCCATGGGCGACTTGCAGGCACAAGCCGCGACGTTCGCCGCCGATGTCGGTGAGTTCTATACCCCGTGGCTTGAACCGGCGCAGCAGTTCCATGCCCGTTATCTCGATGAGCAACTGCGCAAGGCAGCGGTGTTCGCGCAGGCCGGCAGCGAGATCGAGCGCTACTCGATGGACGAGCGCAATGGCGATGACTTGAATGATCGCCTGTTCCTGCTGACCTTCGCCGGCGGGCCGGCGCCGCAGGGCGGGGCGACCGACGCGCTGACCGACTACCTTCGGCGGCAGAGGCTCGCGGCGACCTTCTTCGTACTGGGCAATCGCTTCGAACAGCGCCGCATGGCCGGTACGGGCGAGGGCCTGCGCATGCTGTACGCCGGACAGTGCGTCGGTATCCAGGGCTGGGAATACCGCTCCCACGCGCAATGGCAGGACTGGCAGGACTCGCTGCGCCGCAGCCAGGCGCGGGTGCAGAGCGAATTGCCGGATCGCTACGTGCCGCTGTTCCGCCCGCCCTATGGCCAGCGTCGCGCCGACGGCCAGGCCTTCATGTCCGGTCAGCACCTGCAGGTCTCGCTGTGGGATATCGACGCCCAGGACCTGAGCCCCCTGAGCGCCGAGCAATCGGCCCAGCGCGTGCTCAGCCTGATGTTGCTGTGGCGCAAGGGCGTGATCCAGTTCCACGACAGCCTGCCCAAGGCGCAGTCGGCCGTGCAATGGCTGCTGCAGCACACGGCGCAGAGCGGGATCGGTTGGCAGGATTGCCAGGCCTACTGACTGGGCCTCGACACCGGGTTGCACATGCCAATCCAGCCTGCATTGCTCGCCTGGCCAGCGGCGATTCAAGAATCGTCCTGGCCAGCCGATGGCCTGGCAATCCTCCACGCATCCTCCTAGCTGGATTGAATATGAGTCATACCCCAGAGCACTCCGTCCTTGCACCGCAGAAGGACTCCAGCGTCGGCTTGGCCAAGGCTTCACTGTGTATCTTCACTGGGCTCCTGACCCTGGTATTGCTGGCTGCGAGCTCGATATCCATCTACTTTGCGCTCAATCTGGATCAGCTGGAGGCCAGGAGAACCGCATTCCTTGCACAGAAGTCGGTTGAGTCGCTGACCAAGTCCTTGACATCAGTCAGCAGAGATTACGCTTTTTGGGGGGATGCCTATCGGCATCTTCACAAGACGGTTGATCCGGATTGGGCATTCGCACAGGAAAACATAGGGCCTACCCTGTTTTCCGACTTCGTTGTCAATGGACTGTTTGTCGTCGCAGGCTCCAACCAGACGGTATATACGGTCATCGACGGTGAGCTTGTAGACATCGCGGCAGCGCAATGGCTTGGCCAATCAATGGAGAGCATCTTGCAAGCGGCAAGGGCGGCGGAGGATCAGGAAAAACCTGTCAGTTCGTTTGTCAAAGTCAACGGCACATGGGCACTGGTTGCTGCGGCTGCCATTACACCGGGCACTGATCCAACGGTCGAGCGGGAACCTGGTCCATCTTCTGTGCTGGTCTTTGTCCAGTTGATGACGCCTGATCGACTGGACGCACTGGGCAACAGCTTCGGTATCCAGAATCTGCACGTTTCAAAGAACCCCGTTTCAAGCGAGTCCGGTTTGAAACTGGGCGAGGACATCACGGCGGGCACTCTCGTCTGGGATGACCCCACCCCCGGGCGTGAAATGCTGGCATTCATCCTGCCTTTGCTGGGAGTCATCGGATTTATCGTCTATCTGATGATGTGGATCTCGTCACGAAAGACCACGGCTACTGCCCTTGCCCTCGATCTCAGCCATGCGGAGTTGGAGCGCAGCCAGGCAGCACTGCGCGTGAGCGAGGAACGCTTCAGGGATGTCGCGCAGGCAAGTTCCGACTGGATATGGGAGGCCGACAGCGAGGGCCGCTTTACCTACATCTCCGACCGGTTCGCAACGATCACCGGGTTCCCGGTGGCCCAGTGGCTTGGAGCAAGGGTCGTCAGCCTGGTCGACAGTGACAACGAGCCGCTCCTGGCCTGGTTTGGCCAGCGAGCCATGAACAGCAACGGTTCATTCGAATGCGGCTGCCTGGATAAGAACGGACTGCGCCGGATCATATGCCTGACCGTAAAGGAGATGGATGGGCGTGGTTATCGTGGGACCGCGAAGGACATAACGGACGAAGTCGCAGCGCGCAAGCGTATCGAGTATCTGTCCGAGCACGACGTACTGACAGGACTGCCCAACAGGAAACGGCTGCGCGAATTCCTCGAGGGAAGACTGCACTTCGTGGCGACCAATGAAGTGCCGCTTGTCATGCTCAGCATCGATCTCGACCGATTCAAACCCGTCAACGATCTTCTGGGCCACGCGATGGGGGACCGAGTCCTTCTTGAAACTGCCCGCCGCTTGAAGGAATGCGTACGCAGCGTTGATCTGGTCGCCCGTATGGGAGGTGACGAATTCGTGATTATCGTTACCGACATGGCTGATCACTCGGAAGTCGAAGCGCTTTGCCAACGACTGATCCATTCGATCGAGCAGCCCATACTTCTCGATGGGCATGACCTGCATATCAGCGCGAGCATAGGTATCGCCATGGCCCCCGTGGACGCCTTGCAAGCGGTCGAACTGCTTCGATACTCCGACATTGCCTTGTACGAAGCCAAGGCCAGCGGGCGCGGCACCTGGCGTTTCTATGCATGCGAAATGAACGCCCGGATCCTGGAGCGCAGGCGTCTGGAAAGCGATCTGCGCTATGGCATCAAGCATGGCGAGCTGCGTTTGCATTTCCAGCCCCGCTACCGCATCAGTGACGGCCGGATGATGGGCGCTGAAGCGTTGGTGCGCTGGCAGCATCCCGATCGGGGCCTGGTCTCGCCAGATACATTCATCCCCATAGCCGAGGAAACCGGGCTGATCATGGCGCTCAGCGACTGGGTGCTTGAGACTGCATGTACCAGCGCTGTGCACTGGCCTGATGATTTGTTCGTATCAGTCAATCTATCTTCCAAGGAGTTCCAGGCCGAGCAATTGACCAGCCGTGTGCGAGCCGCGCTTACGGGTTCAGGACTCAGTCCGGCTCGCCTGGAACTCGAGCTGACCGAGAGCGTCATGCTCGAGGACGCCGACGGTGCGCTCAGTATCATGCGCTCGCTCAAGGCGCTGGGCGTACGGCTGGCGATGGATGACTTCGGCACAGGGTATTCGTCGCTGAGCTACCTGCGCTCGTATCCGTTCGATGGCTTGAAGATAGACAAGAGTTTTGTCAGTCGACTGGGTGAGAGCGAGGACGACCGCTCGATCATCAAGGCGATCGTCGGCCTGGGTCGCGCGCTGTCGCTGACAGTGACGGCAGAGGGGATCGAGACCTCCGAGCACCTGGAAATCCTGAAGTCCGTTACCTGCGACGAAGGGCAGGGCTACTACCTCAGCAGGCCGATGGACGCGGTTTCGTTTGCAGGTTGCCTGGGTGTCCCGGCCCATGGGCACGTGCCAGGCCCTGCAAGAAAAGAGTTGTCGTGAGCACTGCAGGGGGCCGAGTTCGCGAGGCCACGGCCGGATGATCGAAGCAGACAACCTGCACCTGATCCTTGAATCTAGACCCGATTTCCCCCGGCGCCAACCCCTGTTCGTCAATCCGAAAAATAAACGTCACTGGCACGTAAAAAAGCTTTTTACCGTCATCCTTTTTGCGGTATCAAGGCGTTAGACAGCCGAACCCTGAAGCACAGGTGGCGTCACCTGGCCCACCTTGTTCAGAGTCCTCCCTACCCGTAACGACGCGGGCATGGGGAGACCGGCGGTCACTCTGCGGCGCAGCCGTGCTGCGCCGTCTGGCTCTTGTATAAGGTGACCGAGTATGGATGACCATGGACGCACCCTTTCCACTCCCCAGCCAATCCTGTACGTGCTCGATACCAATGTTCTGATCCACGATCCAAACGCCCTCCTGAACTTCGAGGAGCACCACGTCGCGATCCCGATGACGGTGCTGGAGGAACTCGACAAGCTCAAGACCGGCAAGCATACCGTCGCCGCCGAATGCCGCCAGGCCATCCGCCTGATCGACCAGACCTTGGGCGATGCCTCGCCCGCGGATGTCGAGCAGGGCGTGCCGATCCAGCGCAACAAGAGCGGGCCCAAGGGTTTCCTGTCGATCCTGATGAGCCCACGCAACGAACCCAACCGCCTCCTGCCTGAAACCCTGAACGACAACATCATCATCAACCAGCTCCTGGAATTGCGTGCCACGCGCAAGGACGTGGACGTGGTGCTGGTGACCAAGGACATCAACATGCGCCTCAAGGCGCGGGCCTGTGGTATCGCGGCCGAGGACTACAGCACCGACCAGCTGGTCGATGACGTCTCGTTGCTGTCCAGGGGCTACCACTCGGTCAGCGGGTCCTTCTGGGACCGCGTCAGCAAGGTCGAGACCCGGCAGGAGCGCGGTCGTACCTGGCACCGCGTGCAACTGACCGACAACCTGCCGGCGGTGCACATCAACGAGTTCATCATCGACGAGCAGGGCTTCGTCGGCTGGGTCAAGGGCACCCGGGAGGGCGAGTTGCTGCTGCTCGACCTGCACCAGGAACCCCTGTTGCACCAGGAGGCCTGGGGCCTCAAGCCACGCGACATCCACCAGAGCCTGGCGCTGTTCGCCTTGCTCGACCCGGATATCCACCTGGTCAACCTCACCGGCGCCGCAGGCTCGGGCAAGACCATCCTGGCCCTGGCCGCAGCCATCGAGCAGACCATGGTCAGCAAGCGCTACCGGCGCATCATCGCCACCCGCAGCGTGCAGGGGCTCGACCAGGAGATCGGTTTCCTGCCCGGCACCGAGGCCGAGAAGATGGAGCCGTGGCTGGGCGCTATCACCGACAACCTCGAAGCCCTGCACATGGATGACGAGAGCACTCATGGCAGCGTCGAGTACATCCTCGAGCGCGTGCCGCTGCAGTTCAAGTCGCTCAACTACATCCGCGGGCGCAGCTTCCAGCAGAGCCTGATCCTGATCGACGAATGCCAGAACCTCACCCCGCACCAGATGAAGACCATCATCACCCGTGCAGGTGCCGGTTCCAAGGTGGTCTGCCTGGGCAACCTGGCGCAGATCGACACCCCTTACCTGTCCGCCACCAGCTCCGGCCTGACCTACCTGACCGAGCGCTTCAAGGACTTCCCCCACGGCGTGCACATCACCCTGCAAGGGGTGCCGCGTTCGGTGCTGGCCGAATACGCCGAAGGGCACCTGTAGCCACTGCAGGCCGGGCGGACCACCGCCCGGCTTCTTTTCGCTCACGCAAGTCGACCCACGGGTTTACACTCTTTGCTCCTGAACAGGAGGAAAGCTGTGCTGACTCATCTCGATTCCCAGGGGCGTGCGACCATGGTCGACGTCACCGAAAAAGCCGTGACCCAGCGCGAGGCCGTGGCCGAAGCGCGGGTGCGCATGCTGCCGCAAACCCTGCAGATGATCGTCCAGGGCGAACACCCCAAGGGCGATGTGTTCGCCGTGGCGCGTATCGCGGGTATCCAGGCGGCGAAGAAGACCAGTGACCTGATCCCGCTGTGCCATCCGTTGATGCTCACCAGCGTCAAGGTCGAGCTTGCCGCCGAGGGCAGCGACGGCGTGCGCATCGTCGCCCGCTGCAAGCTGGCCGGGCAGACCGGCGTGGAAATGGAGGCACTGACGGCCGCCAGTGTCGCCGCGCTGACGATCTACGACATGTGCAAGGCCGTCGACAAGGGCATGGTCATCGAGCAGGTGCGCCTGCTGCAGAAGACTGGCGGCAAGAGCGGCGACTACCAGGTGCAGGCGTGATGAACGTTCAGGTGGTGTTCTTCGCCCGTTACCGCGAGGCGCTCGGCCATGATGGCGAGTTCGTGCAAGGCGATTTCTCGACGCTCGAAGATGTCCGCCAGGCGTTGCTGGCACGCGGGGGCAGCTACGCGCTGCTCGCCGAACAGAACCTCATGTGCGCGCGCAACCAGGACCTGTGCAAGCTCGACGAGCCGGTGGCCGACGGCGACGAAGTGGCGTTTTTCCCGCCTGTGACCGGGGGTTGAGATGAGCGTTCGGGTGCAGCGGGAAGCGTTCGATCCGGGGCATGAGGTCAATGCCATGCATGCCGCCAATGTCGGCGTGGGGGCGGTGGTCGGCTTTGTCGGGTATGTGCGCGATTTCAATGATGGCCGCGAGGTAGCGGGGATGTTCCTGGAGCATTATCCGGGGATGACCGAGAAGGCGCTGGGCAAGATCGTCGATGAGGCGCAGGAGCGCTGGCCGTTGCTCAAGGTCGAGGTGCTGCACCGCATCGGCGCGCTGGAGCCAGGCCAGCCGATCGTGTTCGTCGGGGTGGCGAGCGCACACCGGCAGGCGGCGTTCGACGCCTGCAGCTTCATCATGGATTACCTCAAGACCCGGGCGCCGTTCTGGAAGAAGGAAACCACGGGGGAGGGGCCGAGATGGGTGGAGGGCAAGGCGAGTGACCAGGAGGCAGCGGGGCGCTGGTAGCGGCTCGGCCAATCACGCATCCATTTACAGTGGTGCAGAAACCGGGAGGACCCTAGATGTGGAAGCGGCTTCAGCCGCGAGCACCGGCGCAGCCGGTGCCAGGCACTGAGTCATCGTCTTTGCCACTGAAGCCTAGCTATGCTTGCGCGGCACCGGCTTGATGAGCTCCTCGGGCGGCATCTCGCAGGCGATCTTGCGCCCTAGCAGCGCTTCGATGCCAGGCAGCTGGTAGGAGTCGTCCTCGCCGGCAAAGCTGATCGACACGCCGCTGGTCCCGGCACGGCCGGTACGGCCGATCCGGTGCACGTAGTCGTCCGGGTCTTCGGGCAGGGTGAAGTTGATCACGTGGCTGATGCCATCGATGTGGATACCACGCCCGGCCACGTCGGTGGCGACCAGCACGGTGATGCGCCCTTCACGGAAGGCTTCCAGCGTGCGGATCCGCTTGTGCTGCGGCACGTCGCCCGACAGTTGCGCGGCGTTGACCCCATCGCGCACCAGGCGCTCCTCGATGCGCCGGACTTCGTCCTTGCGGTTGGCGAAGACCATGACCCGTTCCCACTTGTTCAGGGTCACCAGGTTGTACAGCAACTTGTACTTGTCGCTGCCGGCCACGGCATAGACATGCTGCTCCACGGTCTCGCTGGCGACGTTCTCGGGCTCGATCTCGACGATGGCAGGATCGGTGGTCCACTGCTTGGCCAGATTCATCACGTCATCGGTGAAGGTCGCCGAGAACAGCAGGGTCTGGCGCTCGCTCTTGGGCGGGGTCTGGCGGATGATCTGCCGTACCTGGGGGATGAAGCCCATGTCGAGCATGCGGTCGGCCTCGTCCAGCACCATCACCTCGACCATGTCCAGGTGCACCTCGCCGCGCTGGTTGAAGTCCAGCAGGCGGCCAGGGGTGGCTACCAGAATGTCGCAGTGGCGTGCCTCCAGTGACTTGAGCTGCTTGTCGAAGTCCATGCCGCCGACAAAGCTCATGACGTTGAGGCCGGTGTACTTGGTCAGCGCCACTGCGTCCTTGGCGATCTGCACTACCAGCTCACGGGTCGGGGCGATGATCAGCGCGCGCGGCTCGCCCATGAAGCGTTCCTTGGGCGGCGGCGTCTGCTGCAGCTGGGAAATGATCGAGATCAGGAAGGCCGCGGTCTTGCCGGTGCCGGTCTGGGCCCGGCCGATGGCATCCTTGCCGCGCAGGGTGTAGCCCAG
>JAQZAY010000147.1 GCA_029239415.1 Pseudomonas sp.
GGTCAGCATCACCGCGCCGGTGACTTCGGCGTAGGTGGTGTTGGGCGGGCCACCGAACAGGCCGGCTGCCGTGGTGGCGATGCCGTCACCGAGCAGGGTGCGGTGCAGGCCGGGCGTCTTCAGGTAGTCGCGCCCGGTCACGCTGCCCACCGCGATCACCCCGCCGATATGCTCGATGGCCGGGGCCAGCGCGACAGGCACGATGAACAGGATCGCCTGCCAGTTGAAGGCGGGCGCGGTGAAGTTGGGCAGCTCGAGCCAGGGCGCCGCGGCAATCTTGGCCGTGTCGACCACGCCGAACGCGAATGCCAGGGCAAAGCCCACCAGTACCCCTGCAATGATCGGCACCAGGCGGAAGATGCCCTTGCCGAATACCGCCACGATCAGCGTGGTCAGCAGCGCCGGCATGGAGATCAACATGGCCGTGCCGTACGGCACCAGCACGCTGCCGTCGCCGCCCTTGCCCATGGCCATGTTGGCGGCGATGGGGGCCATGGCAAGACCGATGGAGATGATCACCGGGCCGATCACCACCGGCGGCAGCATGCGGTCGATGAAGCCTGTGCCCTTGATCTTCACGGCAAGGCCCATGAAGGTGTAGACGAAGCCGGCCGCCATGATCCCGCCCATGGTCTCGGCCAGGCCGAACTGGCCCTTGGCGAGAATGATCGGGGTGATGAAGGCAAAGCTCGATGCCAGGAACACGGGTACCTGGCGACCGGTCACCAGCTGGAACAGCAGGGTCCCAAGGCCCGCCGTGAACAGCGCGACGTTAGGGTCCAGGCCGGTGATGAGCGGCATCAGCACCAGCGCGCCAAACGCCACGAAGAGCATCTGCGCGCCCGAGACGACCTGGCGCCAGAGCGGGTCGTTGAAGCCGTCCTGCATGCTCAGGCGTCCTTCTGCTTGGTACCGAAGATCTTGTCACCGGCATCGCCCAGGCCTGGGATGATGTAGCCATCCTCGTTCAGGCGATCGTCGATCGAGGCGGTGTAGATCTGCACATCGGGGTGAGCCCGTTCGACCGTGGCGATGCCTTCGGGGGCAGCGACCAGGACCATCGCGCGGATGTCGCGGCAGCCGGCCTTTTTCAGCAGGTCGATGGTGGCGACCATCGATGCGCCGGTGGCCAGCATCGGGTCGATGATCAGCGCCAGGCGCTGGTTGATCTCGGGGGCGAGCTTTTCCAGGTAGGTGTGCGCCTCGAGGGTCTCCTCGTTGCGCGCCACGCCCACGGCGCTGACCTTGGCGCCCGGGATCAGGCTGAGCACACCGTCGAGCATGCCGATGCCGGCGCGCAGGATCGGCACGACGGTGATCTTCTTGCCAGCGATCTTCTCGACTTGTACCGTGCCGCACCAGCCCTGGATTTCATAGGATTCCAGAGGCAGGTCCTGGGTGGCTTCGTAGGTCAGGAGGGCGCCGACTTCCTGGGCAAGTTCGCGGAAGTTCTTGGTGCTGATATCGGCACGGCGCATGAGGCCGAGCTTGTGACGGATCAGCGGATGGCGGATCTCACGGGTAGGCATAGGGGGAAGGCTCCGGAATGCGGGCAAAAAAACCGCGCTAGATTAATCTATTCAGCCACGGGTGTCCTGTAGTCCTTTTGCACGGTAGTCCATAAACACTTGATCTGATGCGTGCGGGTGCGTACCTTTGCCCGCTTTTCTCAACTGCCGCACCCCGGAGAGCGCCATGTCCGCTGATCTCGAGCACATCCGTCAAGTCATGCGCGACGCTGACTGCCTGTACAACGAAGCCCAGGTCGAGGCCGCCATCGCCCAGGTTGGCGAGCAGATCTGCCAGCAACTGTCCGACACCAATCCGGTGGTGTTCTGCGTGATGAACGGCGGCCTGATCTTCGCCGGCAAGCTGCTGACCCACCTGCAATTCCCGCTGGAAGCCTCCTACCTGCATGCCACTCGCTACCGCAACCAGACCAGCGGCGGCGAGCTGTTCTGGAAGGCCAAGCCGGAAGTCTCGTTCATCGACCGCGATGTCCTGATCGTCGATGACATTCTCGACGAAGGCCACACGCTCAGCGCCATCATCGACTTCTGCAAGCATGCCGGTGCGCGCAACGTGTACACCGCGGTGCTGATCGACAAGGACCACGACCGCAAGGCCAGCCCGGACCTGAAGGCCAACTTCGTCGGCCTGCCGTGCATCGACCGCTACATCTTCGGCTACGGCATGGACTACAAGGGCTACTGGCGCAACGCCAACGGCATTTTCGCCGTCAAGGGGATGTGACCCATGCGCCAGCCTGCGTTCATCGATCAATCGTTGTTTGGCGGGCTGGCTGAAAAGGCCGCCACCAACCCCCGTGGCCGCCAGCACCACAACTTCCATGAGATGGCAGACCCTTGCCATCGCATGGCGGTAGGCCTGCAACCGGCCACCTATATCCCGCCGCACCGTCACCTGAGCGATGACAAGGCCGAATGCCTTATCGTGCTCAAGGGGCGGCTGGGCCTGCTGATCTTCGATGACCAGGGGCAGGTGACCGACAAGCGCGTGCTGCAGGCTGGCGGCGAGTGCCTGGGCGTGGACCTCGCGCCGGGCACCTACCATGGGCTGGTGGTACTGGAGGCCGACAGCATCCTCTTCGAATGCAAGGCTGGACCGTACCGCCCGGTAGGCGAGGGCGAGCATGCGCACTGGGCACCACGTGAAGGGGAAGAGGGCGTGGCCCAGTACCAGGCCTGGATGCTCGCGCAGTTCGCCTGACCCCCGTGCTAGAGTGCTCCTCTGTTGCCAAGGAGCCCTACATGCGCGCGATTCTCCCCCTGTTGCTGGTGCTCGGCCTGCCCGTCGCGGCGGCGCCGCTGCACAGCCAGTTCCTGCCACCCGATGACCTCTCGCTGCGCCAGGAGGCTCCGGTCGCCCAGCAGTTGCTGCAGGTCACCGACTACTCCGCGGTCGTCGGCGCCCAACGCCAGTCCGACCAGCAGCCCATCCCCATCACGTCCTCGCTGCTGCTGCGCCTCAAGGGCAAGCCACTGAGCAAGGGCGCAACCATCAGCCAGGTGCTGGTCAGCTTCGACGGCGAGGGCGGCAAGAGCCTGAAGAAACCGGTGTTCGATGAAAAGACCCGGACCCTGACGCTCAACTATCCCCTGGCCAGCTACCGGGTGGTCATGGACCTGCTGCGCAACGAGACCCTCTACGTGCAGTTCCTGGCCTATGGCAATGGCCATGTGTGGGCCGACCTGCACACCGGTACCCTACGAACGCGTTGAGGCCTGGCGCGGGCGGGGGGTACACTGCCGGCCTTCGAAACAATCCGTGATGGACCAGTTGGAGCCGGCAATGCGTAAAGACAAGAAACAGGTCATCGGTGACGAGATCAGCGACGACTACATCAAGACCTACCTTCAGTTCGAGCCAGCCGATGGCGTGACCTCCCCAGCCCTGCACAAGCTGGTCAAGGCCTACCGCGGGCTGCGCGTCGATGACTTCGAGCGCTTCATCGGTTTCTTCGTCGAGGCCGGCCTGGACCTGGACGGCAAGGACGAGCACGGCCAGACCTTCGTCGAGCTGATCGCCGACCAGCGCAATGCGCCGGAGTACATCGAGATCATCCAGAACGCGCGCGGCTGAACGCCAGGCGCAAAAAAAAACGCCCCGAGGGGCGTTTTCTTGCAGGGGCCAGCTGGGATCAGGCGTAGTGCTGGGCCGGGCTGGTTTCCGCCAGTTGCAGCGCTTCGTCGTTATGGGCGCTGATCTTGTGATACAGGGCGGCGTCGGTGGCCAGGGTCTTCTCGCGGGCAGGGAAGATTTCCTTGAGCTTGGCCGCCCAGGCACCCTTGGCCTGCTCGGGGAAGCAGCGCTCGATCAGCTCCAGCATGATCGACACGGTCACCGAGGCGCCAGGCGAGGCACCGAGCAGGGCGGCGAGGGTGCCGTCCTTGGCGGCGACCAGTTCGGTGCCGAACTGCAATACACCGCCTTTCTTGGGGTCCTTCTTGATGATCTGTACGCGCTGGCCAGCGACTTCCAGGCGCCAGTCCTCGGCCTTGGCCTCGGGGTAGAAGCGGCGCAGCGACTCCAGGCGCTGTTCCATCGACTGCATCACTTCGCTGACCAGGTACTTGGTCAGGTCCATGTTGTCGCGGGCCACGGCGAGCATCGGGCCGATATTGCCCATGCGTACCGATAGCGGCAGATCGAGCAGCGAGCCGTGCTTGAGGAACTTGGTAGTGAAGCCGGCATACGGCCCGAACAGCAGGGACGTCTTGCCGTCCACCACGCGGGTGTCCAGGTGCGGGACCGACATGGGCGGCGCACCGACGGCCGCCTGACTGTAGACCTTGGCCTGGTGCTGGCGGACGATCTCGGGGTTGTCGCAGCGCAGCCACTGGCCGCTCACCGGGAAACCGCCGAAGCCCTTGCTTTCCTCGATACCGGACAGTTGCAGCAGCGGCAACGCGGCGCCGCCTGCTCCCAGGAACACGAAGCGAGCATCGACTTCACGGCTGCCGCCGCTGTTGACGTCCTTGATGGTCACGCTCCAGCCGTTGGCCGTGCGGCGCAGGCCGGTGACCTTCTTGCAGTACTTGACCTGGGCATTGTCGCTGCTGCCCAGGTGCTTGAGCAGCTTGTTGGTCAGCGCGCCGAAGTTGACGTCGGTGCCCTTCATCACGCGGGTGGCGGCGATGTGCTGGTCGGCGGGGCGACCGGGCATCATCAGCGGCATCCACTCGTTCATCACGGCCTTGTCCTCGGTGTACTCCATCTGGGCGAAGGCGTGGTGCTGCCTGAGCAGCTCGAAGCGCTTGCGCAGGAAGTCGACACCCTTGTCACCCTCGACGTAGCTCAGGTGCGGCACGGGGTTGATGAAGGCACGCGGCGAGCCGAAGCTGCCTTTTCTGCACAGGTAGGCCCAGAACTGGCGGGACACTTCGAACTGGGTATTGATGTGGACCGCTTTCTTGATGTCGATGCTGCCGTCGGCAGCCTGGGGCGTGTAGTTCAGCTCGCACAGGCCGGCGTGGCCGGTGCCGGCGTTGTTCCACGGGTTGGAACTCTCCGCGGCACCCGAGTCCATCGCCTCGACGACTTCCAGCTTGAGCGTCGGGTCGAGTTCCTTGAGCAGTACGGCCAGGGTGGCACTCATGATGCCCGCGCCTACCAGTACTACATCAACCGATTCGTTCTGCGCCATTTACCGCGTCTCCAAAATCTACAGCACCAAATTGACAGCATAGGACCCCTGGATTTGCCCAGGATCGCCATGTCCGATTCTTCGCAGTTCTTGCAGCTTCGCGGACACCGCCAACCGGTCTTTGCGTCGCTCTATTGAACGCATTGTAACGCGGGTGCGGCAATTCGACTTATGGTCAAGGTGTCCGATTTGCGTTATGGACCGGATTAGTCACCCGTGATGGATGAGCACGGGTGCCGCCTGCTCGGGGCTGTTCGGGACGCATCTGTCGCTTTTGCACATGCCAGATTGTTCATTTGCTCGCCACACTCTCGTGAAGTTGTGAAAACCCGTTTTCTCACGCTCTTTTGGAGTCGTGAACCTCAAAAGGACTGCGCGATGGCAACCCGCAGGTTCATGCAGGCGGACGGCCGAGAAATGCAGGCACACCAGCGGATGCAAGACCTGAAGTGGAAGGCTCTCTGTGGGCGAAGCGGGAGGGTGCCGGAATTGGATTCGGCGAATGCGGGGCCCGATCAGGAGACGTCCTTATAATCGGGGAGAAATTATAACGGGGTCGCGGGCGGAAAGGTCGTTTTCAGGAAGATTTATTACGGTTTTTGTCAGGTAAACAGCGTGCGTTGCTGCCACCGGCTGCTTGCAGGTGCGCAAACCCTGGCGCTCGCTGGCAATGGCCGGCCCAGCCAGCCAAGGTGGACTGCCTCCACCTGTACCCAGCCGCTGCCGCCGGGCGGTTGGCTGCATTGCTTGAAGGCCATGCAGTTGCCTTCGTTGTCGAGGCGGGCATAGCACGCGTAGCGGCGGCGGGTGAGGAGGTTCCAGAGCGAGGCCATGGGTTGGGTCCTGATGGAGGGGGCTGTGCAAGCATAACGCCGTGGCCATGAAACCATTGTGACAGTGCGGTCGGCCCGATGGCTGGCCCGATGCTGGCTGGGTATACTGACGCCTTTGCGGCTTATTTCTGGAGAAATGCGCATGTTGCAACGTCTGTTGTTCGGTTTGATCGCGGTGGCCAGCCTGAGCCTGGTCGGTTGTGCCCACAGCCCGCAACAACTTACCCCCCAGCCCAAGCTCAACGCGCAGTTGGCAGCGGTCGGCCGGGGCCAGCCGGTGGTGGTGAAGGTGGTCGATGGCCGTGCGTCGCAGGCGCTCGGCACCCGTGGCGGCCTGTACCCCGAGACCAGCACCATCAGCGTGTCCGGCAACGATGTCGTGCCCAAGCTGCAGGCCCAGGCCGAGGCTGCCGTGCGCCTGCTCGGCTTCACCCCGACGCCCAACGCCTACAACGCGCCGCAGCTGACCGTTACCCTGGCCGAGCTCAAGTACCAGTCGCCCAAGGAAGGCATGTATGTGACCGAAGCTACCATCGGCGCCACCTTCCGCGCCGACGTGGTCAACGGCGGGCGCCGCTACAGCGGCCGTTATGGTGCATCGCTGGACCAGCGCTTCGGCATGGCGCCGAACCAGGAAACCAACACCAAGCTGGTCGGCGACGTGCTCAGCGACGCGCTGACCCGCCTGTTCAAGGACCCGACCATCAGCCAGGTGCTCGCCGAGTAACCACGTACTGCGGCTGTACGAAAAAGCCCGCGGCCTGTGACAGGCCGCGGGCTTTTTCGTGAACTCCGGTTTGTCGCAAAACCCAGGCGAGCGCTGGCGGCTTGGGTAGAATGCCCGCCTTCATCGTACTTAACCCGAGGTCAAGCAATATCGTTGCACATGCTCTGGGGGCTGCTGGTCGCCCACCCGGCCAAGCTGATCAATCTGCTGGCCCTGCTGATCACCTGTCCCGGCGGCCTGCTGCTGCACAGCGGCCGCCGCTGGGAGGCCAGGGCGCGCCAGGTGGCGGGCGATGCGCTGGCCCAGGGCGGTGGCCTGCCGCTGCACCGCTTCCATTACATCCTGGGCTTTTCCAGCCTGGCGATGGCGCTGTTGCTGTCCTGGTTCAGTACCTGGATCTGAAGCGACGGCCCAGGCTTCAGCCGGTCCTTACCTGGTACTGGTTGGCGACCGGCGTCGCATACTGCTGGATCAGGTACGGCCGCTGCTCGGCCGGGCAGGCGTCCAGGCGGCGCTGCCATTCGGCCTTGGCGCTCGCCAGCTCTGCCGCGGCAAACAGTGACTCGGCCGATGGTACCCGCAGCGCAGGGTCCGCCTGGTCCCACATGGCGTAGGCCAGATAGTGGACCGGGAACAGCCGGTAGCCCCCCAGGATCAACCGGTCGATCTCCACCGCCAGCTGCTTGGTGTCATCGAAGTACTCGGTCACCGGCGGGGCGAAGTTGATGTGCACCCGGCCCTTGTAGCCGGTAATGCCCTGGGCGATGCTGACGTCATCCTCGCCCGGCGCCTTCTTGTAGGTGCCAGTGGTGGCGCGGATGTACAACTCGCGGGCCTTGGCCTGGTCGCACGGGTCGTATTCGTAGCTGATCGACACCGGGATCAGGTTCAGGCCCTGGATCACTGCGCCGAACGGCTCGTCCTTGCGGCTCATGTGGAACATCTTGAGGATTGCCGAATCGGTACGGTCGTCGCCGTCCTTGGCCCGGCCCTCGGCCTGGGCGATCCAGATGGACGCGCCATCGTTGCGGATCGAGTGGTTGATGTAGGCCGACAGCAACTGGTAGGCGGCAAGCTTTTCACGGCGCCCACTGATCGAGCGGTGCACGATGAAGCTCTTGTTCAGGCGCATCATGTCGCTGACAAAGGGTTTTTGCAGCAGGTTGTCGCCGATGGCGATGCGCGGCGTCGGCAGGCCGGCGTGGTACACCGCGTAGTTGACGAAGGCCGGGTCCATCACGATATCGCGGTGGTTGGCCAGGAACAGGTAGGCGCAGCCGGACTTGAGCTGCTCGACGCCGGTGTAGGTGACGCCGTCGGTGGCGCGTTCGATGGTCTGGTCGACGTAGTACTCGACCTTGTCCTGCAGGCTCGAGACGCAGCTGACGCCGGCGAACTCCTTGCGCAACCGCCTGGCGATCAGCGGCTTGAGCAGCCAGCCGAAGGCACCGGCTGCGCGTGGGAAGCGGAAGTGGGTGAGGATATCGAGGAATGCCGGGTCGCTGAGCAGGCGTGCCAGAACAGCAGGGACCTCAGCGTCGTCGTATGGTCGGATGGCATCGAATTCGCCCATCATGCTCTCTTGTTGGAAACGGCTAGGGTAATAGGTAGGGCCGGGGTCCGAAAAATGGCTCGAACACGCACAGGCCTGTCAACAGACCGGCGATTATACGCACAAGTCACCACGGAGGCCGCGATGCTGGAAACTGCACTCTACGATTGTCCCTACTGTGGTGAGCAGGTCGAGACCACCGTCGACCTCTCC
>JAQZAY010000148.1 GCA_029239415.1 Pseudomonas sp.
TGGAAGCGGTAGGTGCTGGACAGCTTGAACAGGTGCTCCGGGATGTCGGTGTCGAAGCGCTGGTTCACGTTCTGGGGGTTGGCGGCATCCTTGAGGGTGTGCACGCGGGCATAGGTGTAGCCAGCACCGATCTGCCAGTTCTCGGTCAGCGCACCTTGCAGCTCGATGTCGACACCCTGGCTGCGAATCTCGCCGGAGGCCTCGTAGCAGCTGGTCTGCGGGCAGTTCGGCACGAACACCTGGACCGCGCGGTTTTCCTGGTCGACGCGGAACACCGCCAGGCTGGCGTTCAGCGCGCCGTCGAAGTACTCGCCCTTGATGCCGACCTCATAGTTCTTGCCCACGATGGGCTTGAGCGGGGTGGCGGAGGTGTTCTTCTCGGTCTGCGGGGTGAAGATGTCGCTGTAGCTGACATAGGCCGAGTGATGAGCGTCCAGCTCGTAGATCAGGCCGGCATAGCGGGTGACGTTGCGGGTGACCTTGTAGTCGCCTTCGCCATCGCGGTTGTCGTAGTCGTACCAGTCGAGTCGACCGCCGAGAATCAGCTTCAGGGGGTCTGCCAGGCTCAGGCGGGTGGTCATGTACACACCATCCTGGGTGGTGACCTCGCGGCTGTTGCCGGTGTGCACGAAGTCCGGCTTGCCCGCGTCGAGCGGCCAGTTGGTGTCGTACGGGCTGTATTCATGGGTGGTCATGTCGTAGATGCGCTTGCTGGCGCCCACCACCAGCTCATGGGTGCGCCCGAATGCCTGGAAGGGGCCACTGGCGAAGGCGTCCAAACCGGCCTGGTTTTCATCGTGGGCGGACTGGTAGACGGTCCTGGCCAGCGTGTTGTCGGACCAGCGCGACTGGTAGGAGCCCGAGAACAGTGCGTTCTGTTCGGCATAGTTGGCGTTGAACTGCAGTTGCCAGTCGTTGGCCAGGCGCTGGCGCAGCTCGGCGAACACGGTGTTGATCTCCTGGTCCTTGTTTTCCCAGTCGGTACCCGGGTTGTACGAGCGCGGCAGGTCCAGGTGATGGCCGTCCTGGCCGATCATCGAGGCGCCCCAGAAGTAGTTGGTCTTGTCCTTCTGGTGAGAGAAGCCCAGCGTCAGGGTGGTGTCTTCGCTGAGGTCCGCCTCGGTGACGGCATAGAACAGGCCATGGTCTTCTTCCACGCCATCCATGAAGCTGTTGGCGTCGCGGTAGGAGGTCACCACCCGGCCGCGCAGGGTGCCGCTGTCGTTGAGCGGGCTGGAGGCATCGATCTCCCCGCGATAGTCGTCCCAGCTGCCGGCGGCACCGGTCAGAGTGACGCTTTGCTCGGCCAGCGGGCGCTTGCGCACCAGGTTGATCGCCGCCGACGGGTTGCCCGCCCCGGTCACCAGGCCGGTGGCGCCGCGCACCACTTCGACCCGGTCGAACATCGCCAGGTTGGGCTGGGCGCCGACCGTCACCCCGTTGTAGCCACTGGGGATGCCGTCGTACATGAGGTTGTCGATGTCGAAACCGCGCGCAATGTAGGACTGGCGGCCGGGTCCGTTCGAAAAGTTGAGGAACAGCCCGGGAGTGGCCCGCACCACATCGTTGATGCTGGTCATGTTCTGGTCGTCCATGCGCTGGCGGGTGATCACGGTGACGGCCTGGGGCGTTTCGCGCATGGTCAATGGCAGCTTGGTCGCGGTGGACATCGCGCCGGTGGTGTAGGACTGGCTGCCTTCGGTGGTGCTGCCCAGCTGTGTGTTGGTGATCGCGGTCGCGCCGAGTTCGATGGTGGTCGCCGTGGAGGCCTCCGGCGCCTCGCTGCTGTCATCGGCCCAGGCCGGGCTCAGGGAGGCCATGCACACGGCCATGGCCAATAGATTGCGTGACGGAGTGAAACAGCGCTGCGAAGTACGACGCGACATGGAGGCTTCCTGACTCGATGATGATAAAAATAACGATGTTGAGAATCGTTAGCAATCATTGTGTCAGGGTCTGTCAGATCGACAAAGCGTCTTGCGCACAAAAGTTTCGCAGTCCCCTCAGTGGCTCTTCGCCACGCCAGGCACATCCATCTCGATCCTGCGCCAGAACGCCTCGGCAAGGCTGTACACCGCAAAGGCGATCAACCCCAGGGCCATCATCATCAGCATCACGCCCCCGAAGGGCATGTTCTGCAACGCATTGAGCGCGTCCTTCATGCCCGGCGGATGCATGGCCTGGTAGCGTGAGCCACTGGCCACCAGCAACAGGCCCATCTCGATAAAGACGACACCCCGCGCGATCAGCCCGAAGCGCGACACCGGCCTTACATACCTCATGACGTCTTCGTCAGCCTCGAAATACCGCTCGAAGCTGGCCTTCCAGCCCTTGATCAGATGGGCAACGCCCACGCCCAGCGGCACAAGCGCGACAAGATAGACGACAAGATTCGAGTGTTGCCAGGACAGCAGGTGCGCCAGGAGGTCCTGGGTTTGTCCACCGCCTGAATCGCCCGAGCGACGCAGGCCGCTGACCAGCAGGCCCAGTGCGAAAAAGGCCAGGGCGCCGTTGAACAGCCCGCCCGCCAACAGCCCCGCGCGAATCACCAGCCCCTTGAACTCCCTGCCATGATCATCGACGTCACGTATCGCCTGCAGCACACGCCAGGCGGCGAACGCGAGCAGCCCGATCACCACCAGCCCGACCAGCACATGGCCAAACGGCTGGCTCAACAACGCCACCAGGCTGCTGTGGCTGTCCTTCGGTCTGGAGGAGTCTCGTGCGGCGAGCAAGGCAAAGATGCCGATGATCAGGTAGATAACGCCTCGTGCCGCGTAACCACTGCGGGCGAGGACGACAAGGCTGTGATGCGCAGACATGAACGGGCTCCGGGAAATGATAGAGAGCAGACCCGCATCCGTGTCACGGGGTTCGACTCGATACCCTTTCATCGTCCTCAGGTGCTGGCTTGCGTGGGAGGAGTCAACGGGGGCGTGGCTTCGATCAAGCAAAACGTCAGGCGGCCCACCCGGGATAGGCCGCCGCATTCGTCCTTTAGCGTCCAGCCATTCTCTCGTCCTTGGCAAGAATCGCCTTGGCCAGTTCTTCATCGTTGGCCTGCAGGCCAGGGTTGTCATGCCGCACCTGCTGCAGCACGGACTCCACGTAGGCCCCGCGGATCGCGCCACCACTGGCGACGAAGCTCGAAAGGTCATCGTGAGCGGGCATGACCATCTTGTCGTCTTTGAAGGTCGAGTACAGCGACGCCGAGACACCGGCCGAGGTGGCGACGTCCTTGGCGCGGACATCGGCGAGCGCCGACCCCACGGGTACACATAACAGCAAGGCGGAAACAAGCAGTTTATGGCGCATCGAGGCGTCCTCCAAAAACGTGAAGCCCAAAGGTTTTACTACACACACCTTTATGATCTGCCCCACGCTGGAGGAGTTCCTTCAGCGTGAATGGCTGGTCATCGAAGAGCGCTCGCTACAGCGCCCTGGCCAGGAACGGCGCTGTGCGACTCTTCTCACAGGCGGCCACCGTGGCCGGTGTACCGCTGGCCACGACCGTCCCGCCAGCGGTACCGGCGCCAGGGCCTATGTCGATCACCCAGTCGCTCTGCGCCACCACGCGCATGTCATGCTCGACCACCACCACCGTATGCCCGCCGTCCACCAGCCGGTTCAGCTGTGCCAGCAGGCGGTCGATATCCTGCGGGTGCAGGCCGTTGGTGGGCTCGTCCAGTACGTAGAGGGTCGCGCCGCGGGCCATGCGCTGCAGTTCGGTGGCCAGCTTGATGCGCTGCGCCTCGCCGCCGGACAGCTCGGTGGCGGGCTGCCCTAGACGCAGGTAACCCAGGCCGATGTCCACCAGCACCTGCAATGCACACCGCACGGGCGGCTGTTCGGCAAACACGTCGAGCGCCTGGTCCACGGTCAGTTGCAGGATGTCGGCGATGCTCCGGCCCTCCCAGGTCACCGCCAGCGTCTGCGGGTTGTAGCGCGCGCCATGGCACGTGGGACAGGGGGCGTACACGCTGGGCATGAACAGCAGCTCGACACTGACAAAGCCTTCGCCTTCGCAGGTCTCGCAGCGGCCCTTGGCGACGTTGAACGAGAACCGCCCGGCGTCGAAGCCCTCGGCCCGAGCCTGCTCGGTGGCGGCGAACAGCTTGCGCACGTGGTCGAACAGCCCGGTGTAGGTGGCAAGGTTAGAGCGCGGCGTGCGGCCGATGGGCTTCTGGTCGACCTGCACCAGGCGCTGGATCGCATCCATCCCGGCGGTGATGCGCCCGCCGCTGGTCTGCACGGGCTCGTCCTCGAGGCTCTGCTCATCGCTCTCGGCCGCCGGGCGGGCCTGGCCCAGGTGCGTGCCGACCAGGTCGAGCAGGGCCTGGCTGACCAGGCTGGACTTGCCCGATCCGGAGATGCCGGTCACGGCGGTGAAACAACCCAGTGGAAACTCGGCGCTCAGGTCATCCAGGTTGTTGCGGGTGATGCCTTCCAGGCGCAGCCAGCCGCGTGGCGGCCTGGGCGTGTGCGGGGCGTGCGACTGTTCGGCGAACAGGTAGGCGCGGGTGCGCGATGCCGACACCTGCTCCAGGCCCGTTGGTGGGCCGCTGTACAGCACCTGGCCACCGTGCTCGCCCGCCGCCGGCCCGACATCCACCAGCCAGTCGGCACGGCGCATGGTGTCCAGATCGTGCTCGACCACGAACACCGAGTTGCCTGACGCCTTGAGTGTCTGCAGCGCTTCGAACAGGGCTTCGCTGTCGGCCGGATGCAAGCCTGCCGAGGGCTCGTCGAGCACATAGATCACCCCGAACAGCTGCGAGTTGAGCTGGGTGGCCAGGCGCAGGCGTTGCAGCTCGCCCGAGGACAGTGTCGGGGTGCTGCGCTCGAGCGACAGGTAGCCCAGGCCGAGGTCGATCAGCGGTGCGATCCGTACCAGCAGCTCGTTGGCGATGCGCTGGGCGGCCAGGCGCTTTTCCAGCGAGAGATTGTGCGTATGGCGCACGTCCGGGCCACCGCTGTGCGGGTTCTCGCCCTTGGCGGCGCGCTGCTCGCGGGCTGCCCGGGTCTGCTCGTGGGTCAGCACCAGGCCCGGCTCCTCGGCCTGCTGCAGGTAGTCGGGCGCGGCGACGGCCTTGAGCACGTCGGCCAGCTCCAGCAGGCTTTTCTGCGACAGTTCGGCGATGTCCAGGCCCGCGAACGTCACGCTCAACGCCTCGCGCTTGAGGCGCTTGCCGTCGCACAGCGGGCATGGGCTCGGGCGCATGTACTGGGCCACGCGCTTGCGCATCTGCGCGCTCTGCGAATTCATGAAGGTGTGCATCACGTAGCGCTTGGCGCCGCTGAAGGTGCCCTGGTAGCTGGGCTCGAGCTTGCGCTTGAGGGCGGCGCGGGTCTGCGCCGGCGTCAGGCCTGCATATACCGGCACCGTGGGTGTCTCCTCGGTGAACAGGATCCAGTCGCGCGCGGCCTGCGGCAGGTCGCGCCAGGGCACGTCGACGTCATGGCCCAGCGTCACCAGGATGTCGCGCAGGTTCTGCCCGCCCCAGGCCATGGGCCAGGCGGCGATGGCGCGCTCGCGGATGGTCAGCGACGGGTCGGGCACCATCGACGCTTCGCTGATCTCGTACACCCGGCCCAGGCCATGGCACTCCGGGCAGGCGCCCTGGGGGGTATTGGGCGAGAAATCCTCGGCATACAGCATGGGCTGCTCGGCCGGGTAGCTGCCGGCGCGCGAGTAGAGCATGCGGATCGAACTCGACAAGGTCGTCACGCTGCCCACCGAAGAGCGCGCGCTGGGCGTGCCGCGCTGCTGCTGCAAGGCCACCGCCGGCGGCAGGCCTTCGATGGCGTCCACGTCCGGCACGCCCACCTGGTCGATCAGCCGTCGCGCGTAGGGCGCCACGGACTCGAAGTAACGACGCTGGGCCTCGGCGTAGATCGTGGAAAACGCCAGCGACGACTTGCCCGAGCCCGACACCCCGGTGAATACCACCAGCGCATCGCGCGGGATATCCACGTCGACATCGCGCAGGTTGTGCTCGCGGGCGCCCCGCACCCGGACGTAGCCGGTGCCTTCGGGCAGAGCAGGGGAGAAGGCGTTACCAGGGCGAGGGGGCATCGGGGAGTTCCTTGTCGAGTGTGCGCCTGCGTCGGCGTTCGGTAGGCTTGGCAAACGTGCCCGAGACGGCACGCTATCGAGAAGGTAGACAGTGCCGCGCGCGAGCAGGTTTTATCGCATCGACCAAATGAATCAGGAAGGGATCATGATGAACGATCAATCACCCCATCCCATTGCAGGCGCTCAATAACGCCGGGTACTGATCAGCTCGTCGAGCACCCGGGTGGGCACCCGGAACGGCACCGACATATGGTCCTCGCCCGGTTCGACCGAAAAGTCGCTGCGCAGTCCGTACTGCGAAAGATCCTGCAGCCGCAACTGCAACGCACGGGCATCCTGGATCGCCTGGGCCAGGTCGCGCTCGCCCATCAACAAGGTCAGGCTGCTGTGGGTCAGGTCGATCTGCCCGGCGTGCGCGCGCTGGGTAAAGGCACGCTCCGGTTCGAGCAGGTAGCGATCACGCCACCAAAGACTCGGGCTCACCGCCACCACATGCTGGAACAGCGCGGGCCGGGTGAACAGCGTGTAGACCCCGAACATGCCACCGAACGAATGCCCGACCAGGCTGCGCTGGTCCTGGTCGACCTTGAAGCGCTCGGACACCTTGGGCATCAGGGTATGTTCGATGAATGCCAGGAACAGGTCCTGGCCACCCTGGGGCGGCTTGTTGCGCGCCTCGGGCGCTGGCGGCGACAGGTCGAAGGCCCGGCGCGTGAAGTCCAGCGGTGTGTCGCTCGGGTAGCCGATCGCTACCAGGATCGAGCCGCGCAACCGGGCCTGCGCGCGCTTGGCGGCATGGAAGGCAGGGAAGTAGGCGTTGCCATCGAGCAGGTAGATGACCGGGTAGCCGCCTGTATAGGGCACGTCGCCTTCCGGCAGGCTGACCATGATGCGGTACTCGCGACCTTCAGCGCTTTTCATCATCCATTGCTCGGTACCGTCCAGCGTCACGGGGTCGGCGTGGGCAATCGAAAACGCGCCCAGCAGCAGGGCGACCAGGCCTGACAACAGGCTTCGAATCATGTCCTGCCTCCTCACCAGCGGTAGCTCAGGCTGGTGACCACGCTGCGCGCCTCACCCCGGTAGCAGTAGCCGTTCTGGCAGTTGATGTAGCGTTTGTCGAACAGGTTGCGGGCATTGAGAGCAAGGCGCACGCCATCCAGGCCGCCGCCGAAATCGTAGTGCACGCCCGCATCGACCAGGGTGTACCCCTCGTTCTTCACAGTGTTGGCGCCATCACCGTAGTTGCTGCCGGTATAGCGCGCGCCGCCGGAAACCCCGATGCCCAGCGGCATTCGATAATCCAGCCAGAGCGAGGCCAGGTGTCGCGGCACGTTCAAGGGGTCCTTGCCTTCGTAGCCATCATTGCTTTTGGTGACCTCGGGCGCGTTGAAGCTATAGCTCGCCGTCATTCGCAAGCGGTCGCTCAAGTCGCCGACCGCTTCGAGCTCGAGACCCTTGGATACCTGCTCACCGGTCGCGATGCTGAGGATCGGGTTGGCCAGGTCGCGGGTCAGCACGTTGCGCTGGGTCAGGTGGTAGAGCGAAGCCGTCAGCAAAGTGGTGCTGCCCGGCGGCTGGTACTTCAGGCCCAGTTCGTACTGCTTGCCCTCGGTAGGCTCGTAGGGCTCGCCACTGGCGTTGAGCTGGCCCTGCGGCAGGAACGACGTGGCGTAGCTGGCGTAGGGGGCCAGGCCATTGTCGAACAGGTAGAGCACGCCGATCTGCCCGGTGGTGGCGGCATCGCTGCTCTTGCGGTTGATGCCACTGAGGTTGTCGCTGCGACGCACATGCACGAAGTCGCGGCGCAGGCCGGCCGACAGGCGCCAGCGGTCGATCTCGACCTGGTCCTGCAGGTACAGGCCGCTGCGATGCTCCAGCCCATCCTCATCGGCCAGCGGCGTGCCAGGACGCGCAACCGGTTGATGATAATCCGGGGCGAAACGATCGATCGAGGGTCCGGGACCGAAGGCATACAGCAACGAGGTATCGACCCAGGCGTAGTCCACGCCACTGACCAGCGCGTGGTGCACGTCGCCGGTATCGAACCGGCTGATCAGGCGGGTGTCGGTGGACAGCGAGGCCATGTCCTCATAGACCCCGATCGCCGAGCGATCGAGGGTATGGCCGTCGCCGGCGTCGGTGGGCTGCAGGTACTGGTTGGTCGTGTCTACCTGGCCATAGCGCAGGTTCTGCTGCAGGGTGAAGGTCTCGTTGAAGGCGTGCTCGAACTCATAGCCGAACGTCCGCTGGCGCTGCTCGAGCTTGTCGAAATACTCGTCGCCCTGCCAGAAGTTGGTCAGGTGGTCACCGTCCTGGTAGAGCATCGGCGAGGCGGCGGTCTCACGCTCCTGGTACTGCGCCAGCAGCGTCAGGCTGGTATCAGGGTCGAT
>JAQZAY010000149.1 GCA_029239415.1 Pseudomonas sp.
GGGTGATCACGGCGCTCAACGTCGAGCGCGGCATGAAACTGCTACAGGACCGGGTGCGCGCGCAATGAACCTGCGCAGCAGCGGTACCCAACCCATTCGCATCGAGCAGGACGTGGTGCTGGCGCGGCAGACCGCGCGCAAGCTGGCCACCGAGTGCGGCATGCGCCTGGTCGACCTGACCAAGATGGTGACCGCGGTCAGCGAGCTGGCACGCAACACCGTGGTCTACGGCGGTGGCGGCGACATGGATTGGGAGATTCTCGACGACCACGGCCGGGTCGGCCTGCGCCTGCTGTTTCGCGACGAAGGCCCGGGTATCCCGGATCTCAAGCTGGCGATGACCGATGGCTGGACCTCCGGTGGCGGCCTGGGCCTTGGCCTGACCGGCGCCAAGCGGCTGGTCGACGAGTTCGAGCTGGACACGGCTCCAGGCCAGGGCACGCGGATAACGATCACACGATGGACATGAGTATCAGCGGGAGCCTGACCCAAGTCCTGGATATCGACGACGTCAGCCAGGTCGGCCATGCCCGGCGCACCGCGCAGCACCTGGCCGAGCAGCATGGCTTCGACGAGCGCGACGCCGGACGCGTGGCGCTGGTGGCGACGGAATTGTCGAGCAACCTGCTCAAGCATGCCGGGCGCGGCGAGATGCACCTGCGTGTACTGCCGCGTCCGCTGGGCGGCTTTGCGGTCGAGCTGCTGGCTGTCGACCGGGGGCAGGGTTTCGACCTGCAAGCCTGCCTGACGGACGGCTACTCCACCGGTGGTACCCAAGGCATCGGCCTGGGCGCCATCGCGCGCCAGGCCGAGGTATTCGACGTGTATGCCGACGCCCGCGGCGCGGTGTTGCTGGCGCGGTGCTTCACGCGCAGCGACCGCGCCCCCGATCTGCGCTTTGGCGTCAGCCAGCACTCGTTGCACGACGACCCGGCCTGCGGCGATGTCTGGCACCTGGCAATCAACGACAGGGGGTTCAGCGCCCTGGTGATCGATGGACTGGGGCATGGCGAAGAGGCCGAACGTGCCGCGCGGGCAGGAGAGGCGGCCTTCGCCCAGGCGCCGTTCGCCGACTCGCTCACAGCACTGGCCGACATGCACCACGCCATGACCGGCACCCGCGGTGGTGCGCTGGCCCTTGCCCAGTTCGACGCCCTCGGTGGGGCCCTGAGCTTCACCGGCATCGGCAACATTGCCGGCAGCCTGCTCAGTGCCGAGAAATCCCGCGGCCTGGCCTCGCAGCCGGGGATCGTCGGCGGCCAGTACCGCAAAGCCCAGCGCTTTGACTATGCTCACGTGAACGGACATGTGTTGATCATGCACAGCGACGGCCTGCAATCGCGCTGGAACCTCTCGCAGTATCCCGGCCTGTTCCACCGCCACCCCTCAGTGATCGCCAGCGTGCTGCACAGGGACTTTTCCCGTGGTCGCGACGATGTGACGGTGCTGGTCATTGCCCTGGAGCCTGCCCATGGCTGAGCGCGAACTTTCACACGAGCAGTCCGACCTGGTGGCCCGCCTCAAGGCCGACAACGCCGCCTTGCGCGACGAACTCGAGGAAACCAACCAGGGCGTGCTCGCGCTGTATGCCGAGCTCGACATCCAGGCCGAACAGCTGCGCCAGGCCTCGGACCTCAAGAGCCGCTTCCTGTCGTACATGAGCCACGAGTTCCGCACCCCGCTGGGCTCTATCCTGAGCATCACCAGCCTGCTCTCCGACGAGCTGGACGGCCCCTTGAGCCCCGAGCAGCACAAGCAGGTGGCCTTTGTCAGCACCGCGGCGCGCGAGCTCAGCGACATGGTCGACGACCTGCTCGACCTGGCCAAGATCGAGGCCGGGCGGATCACCATCTCGCCGGCCTGGTTCGACATGTTCGACCTGTTCGCCGCCTTGCGCGGCATGTTCAGGCCGATCGCCGATGCCGGCGCGGTGGACCTGATCTTCGAAGAGCCCGTGGGCCTGCCGCGCCTGTACACCGATGACAAGAAACTCGCGCAGATCCTGCGCAACTTCATCTCCAACGCCTTGAAGTTCACCCTGCGCGGCGAAGTGCGGGTGTCGGCGCGCCTCGAAGGGCGCGAGCGCATACGCTTTGCCGTCAGCGACACCGGCATCGGTATCGCCCCGGAGCTGCATGCCAGCCTGTTCGAAGACTTCACCCAGGTCGACTCGCCCTTGCAGAAGCGCCTGCGCGGCACTGGGCTTGGCCTGTCCCTGTGCAAGCGTTTCGCCGGCCTGCTGGGGGGCGAGGTGGGGCTCGAGAGTTCGCCAGGCATGGGCTCGAGCTTTTTCGTGATCATCCCGCTGGCCATTGCCCAGGAGCCTGCCGATGAAGCGTGACATCCACTTGCTGATCGTCGACGACAACGTAGCCACCCGCTACGCCTTGCGCCGGCGCCTGGAACAGCATGGCTACCAGGTGGCAGAAGCGGGCACTGGCCGTGACGGCCTGGCGATGATCGCCACGCAGCCGCCCGATGCGCTGATCCTGGACGTCAACCTGCCCGACATGAGCGGCTTCGACATTGTCCGCACCCTGCGCGCCGAAAGCCCTACCGCGTTGCTGCCGGTGATCCATGTGTCGGCCGCCTCGATCCAGACCGGCGACATCATCACCGGCCTCAACGCTGGGGCAGATGCCTACCTGATCCACCCGGTGGACACCGATGTGCTGCTCGCCACCCTGCGCACGCTGCTGCGGGTACGCGACACCGAGAAGGCCCTGCGCGAAAGCGAGGCGCGGTTTCGCGAGATCTTCGTCAACGTGTCGGCACCCATCGCCGTGCTCGATGCCGGCTTCAAGGTGCATGAATGCAACCAGGCCTTTACCCAGCTGATCCTCGACAACCGCGACCCGCATCGCCTGCGCGAGTGTTTCGCCGCCGACCAGCAGGCCGTGCTCGACGAGCTGCGCCTGCGCCTGGAAGCCGGTGAGCGCTGGCAGGGCACGTTGAACATGTGCGTCGAGGGCCTCACCCGGGAGACCGAGTGGCAGCTTTCGCCCTACCGAGCCCCGGGCCTGAGCCTGGTGTTCGTCGAGGACGTCACCGAGCACCGTCATCGCGAGCGCTCCCACCTGGCCCGCCTGGACGACGCCACTACCCAGCTGGCCAAGGAGGTCGCCGAGCGGGCGCGTACCGAGGCGCAGCTGCTGCAGGTGCAGAAGATGGACGCCCTGGGCAGCCTGACCGGCGGCATCGCCCATGACTTCAACAACCTGCTGACCGGCATCATCACCAGCCTGGAGCTGACCCAGAAGCGCATTGCCGACGGGCGCTTCGAGAAGGTCCAGGGCTATACGGAGGCGGCGCTGAGCTCGGCCATGAGCGCTGCGTCCCTGACCCACCGCCTGCTGGCCTTCGCCCGCCAGCAGCCGCTCGACACCCGCCCGGTGGACATCAACGAGCATGTGCGCTCGCTCGAGGAGCTGCTCTCGCGCACCATTGGCGAGCGTATCGCGCTCAAGCTCGAGCTGACCAACAAGCCTGCGATCGCCCTGGTCGACCCGATCCAGCTGGAAAGCGCGGTGCTCAACCTGGTGATCAACGCCCGCGACGCCCTGCCGCTGGGTGGCAACATATGGGTCAACACCTATGCGGCGTGGACCAAGGGCAACCCGAACCTGGCCGACGGCCCCTACGTGGTGCTGACGGTACGAGACGATGGGACTGGCATCGACCACACCCTGCTCGACAAGGTCTTCGACCCGTTCTTCACCACCAAGCCGCTGGGCCAGGGCACAGGTCTCGGGCTGTCGACCATCTATGGCTTCGCCCGCCAGTCCGGCGGTCATGCCAGCATCCGCAGCGTCGCCGGGCGCGGCACCGAGGTCACCTTGATGCTGCCGGCCAGCAGCGATCCGGCCACGGTCGAGATCGAGCGCGTGCTCGAGGATCACCAGGGGGCAGGCGAGCATGTGCTGATCGTCGAGGACATGGCCTCGGTGCGCCTGTTCGTCAACGAAGTGCTGGTCGATGCCGGGTTCCGCTGCACGGCCGTGGACGACATCGACGACGCGCTGACCCTCTTGCGTGGCGACCCGACCATCGACCTGCTGCTGACCGACGTCGGCCTGCCGCGCATGAACGGCCGCGAACTGGCCGACCATGCCCGCCAGCATCGCCCGAAGCTGCCGATCCTGTTCATGACCGGCTATGCCGAGACCGCGACCAATCGGCAGCTGTTTCTCGACGAAGGCATGGACATGCTGATCAAGCCGTTCCAGATCAGCGAGTTGCTGGAAAAGGTACGGCGCAGCTTGACGCAGGACTGAGCCAGGAAGCTGCAGGGCAAGCAGCCATCCCGGGGTGGCTGCATGAGCCGCAAGCGTGCGGACAGCGCCTTGCGGCTCGGCAGTGTGTCCAGCGCCCCTATCGCCTGACAGATCCAGCCTATCAGCGCCCAAGACCGCCTCTATTAGAACCCCGTCCCGGCTGGACTATTCTTATCGTTCGCAGGCACACGTGGCACATACCTCCCCGACTCGAAGGTACCAGCAGATGTCGACCGAATCGAAATGTCCATTTCATCAAGGCGCAGGCGGCGGGACCACCAACCGTGACTGGTGGCCCAATCAGCTGAACCTGAGGATCCTCCACCAGCACTCATCCCTGTCCAATCCCCTGGACCCGGGCTTCGACTACGCCAAGGCGTTCAAGAGCCTGGATTTCCAGGCGCTCAAGACCGACCTGCGCGCCTTGATGACTGACTCCCAGGACTGGTGGCCGGCTGACTTCGGCCACTATGGCCCGCTGTTCGTGCGCATGGCCTGGCACAGCGCCGGCACCTACCGCACCGCTGACGGGCGCGGCGGCGCGGGCTCGGGCCAGCAGCGCTTCGCGCCGCTCAACAGCTGGCCAGACAACGTCAGCCTGGACAAGGCCCGGCGGCTGCTCTGGCCGATCAAGCAGAAGTACGGGCAAAGCATCTCCTGGGCCGACCTGATCGTGCTGACCGGCAACGTGGCCCTGGAATCCATGGGCTTCAAGACCTTCGGCTTTTCTGGCGGGCGCCCGGACGTCTGGGAGCCGGACGAAGACATCTACTGGGGCTCGGAGAAGACCTGGCTGGGCGGCGACGTGCGCTACGCCGGCACCGGCGACGGCCCGTTGGTGGCCGAGCCGCAGTTGCATGGCACCGAGGAGAGCCGCAACGAAGCCCCTGGCCGCGACCTTGAGAACCCCTTGGCGGCGGTACAGATGGGGCTGATCTACGTCAATCCCGAAGGCCCCGAAGGCAACCCCGACCCGGTCGCGTCCGCCAAGGACATCCGCGAGACCTTCGGCCGCATGGCCATGAACGATGAGGAAACCGTGGCGCTGATCGCCGGCGGCCATGCCTTCGGCAAGACCCACGGGGCAGGGCCAGCCACCGCCGTCGGCGCCGAGCCCGAGGCCGCCGGTCTTGAGCAGCAAGGCCTGGGCTGGCACAACAGCCATGGCAGCGGCAAGGGCCCGGATACCATCACCAGCGGCCTCGAGGTGACCTGGACCTCCACGCCGACCCAGTGGAGCAACGAATATCTTGAGAACATCTTCAAGTTCGACTGGGAACTGGACAAGAGCCCGGCCGGCGCCAATCAGTGGCGGCCAAAGAACGGCGCGGGCGCCGGGCAGATCCCCGACGCGTTCGATCCGAGCAAGCGCCGTGCTCCCTCGATGCTCACCTCCGACCTGGCGCTGCGCTTCGACCCCATCTACGAGCCGATCGCCCGGCGCTTCAAGGACAACCCCGAGCAACTGGCCGATGCCTTCGCCCGCGCCTGGTACAAGCTGATCCACCGGGACATGGGCCCGCTGTCGCGCTACCTGGGCCCGGAACTGCCGCAGGAAGAACTGCTGTGGCAGGACCCTCTGCCTCCTGTCGATCACCCGCTGGTCGATGACAGCGACATCGCCGGGCTCAAGGAAAGGTTGCTGGGGTCGGGCCTGAGCGTGTCCGAGCTGGTGTCGACGGCCTGGGCAGCGGCTTCGTCCTTCCGCGGGTCCGACAAGCGCGGGGGCGCCAACGGCGGGCGCCTGCGCCTGTCCCCCCAGCGGTTCTGGCAGGCCAACCAGCCGGAGCAGCTGGACAAGGTGCTGGGCACTCTCGAGCGGATCCAGGGTGAGTTCAACGGTGCGCAGGGTGCTGGCAAGAAGATCTCCATCGCCGACCTGATCGTGCTTGGCGGCAGCGCGGCGGTAGAGCAGGCGGCCAGGGAAGCGGGTCACAACATCACGGTGCCGTTCACCCCCGGACGCACCGATGCCACGCAAGAGCAGACCGATGTCGAGTCGTTCGGGTTCCTCGAGCCCATCGCCGATGGCTTTCGCAACTTCAGCAAGGGCAAGTACCGCTATTCGGCCGAGTCGCTGTTGATCGACAAGGCCCAGTTGCTGACCCTCACGGCGCCAGAAATGACCGTGCTGGTGGGAGGCTTGCGGGTGCTTGGCGCCAATGCCCGTGGCAGCCATCATGGGGTCTTCACCGACCGGCCAGGCACCTTGAGCAACGACTTCTTCACCCATCTGCTCGACATGGGTGTGCAATGGAAACCCACCGAGGAGGACCCGGACGTCTACCAGGCGACTGATCGTCGCAGCGGGCAATCGAAGTGGACCGCTACCCGGGTCGACCTGGTGTTCGGCTCCAACGCTCAACTGCGGGCGCTGGCCGAGGTGTATGGCAGTGCCGACGGCAAGGACAAGTTCGTGAAGGACTTCGTCGCGGCCTGGGCGAAAGTGATGGAGCTCGACCGCTTCGACTTGAGGTGACCAGGGCGCTGCAGGGTGATCGCATGCAGGAGAAATGTTTCAGCATGCGTATCACCCGACAGCCGGCTGTCAGGGCGCTATTCTGGCAAGCATCTGACAGCCGAGGCCATCCATTTTGAAACCAGCTCCTACGCTTGCCACCCTTGAAGGATTCAGCCTTTCACCGCAGGCGATCCACGTCATTCCCAGCGCCGCGGCGTACCGCGCCTGCTTGCTAGAGCGCATCGAGGCGGCGCAGCGGCGCATTGTCATCGTCGCCTTGTATCTGCAGGAGGACGAGGCAGGGCAGGAGATCCTCGATGCATTGTACCGGGCCAAGGCGGCGCGTCCGACGCTGGACATCGTGGTGGTGGTCGACTGGTTCAGGGCGCAGCGCGGCCTGATGGGGCAAGCCCGCCAGCCTGGCAACGCCGCCTGGTACAACACCGAGCGCCAGCGCCATGCGCTGGAGGTCCCGATCCACGGCGTGCCGGTGCAGTCGCGCGAGCTGTTCGGGGTGCTGCACCTCAAGGGCAGCATCATCGATGACAGCGTGATCTACACCGGCGCCAGCCTCAACAACGTCTACCTGCACCGTTTCGACAAGTACCGTCTGGACCGCTACCACCTGATCGACAGCAAGCCGCTGGCCGACTCCATGGCCGATCTTGTCTACACCTTGCTCGACTCGCCGGCCACCCATCGCCTGGACCTGCCGCAACTGCCCGCCACCCGTGCCTTGCGCGACGACATCCGGCAGCTGCGCGCACGCCTGCGCGATACGCAGTACGCCGTTGCCGGCACTCATCCTGGGCCCGGGCTCAAGGTGACGCCGCTGCTGGGCGTGGGCCGGCACAACCCGCTCAACCGGGTGGTCTGCGAGCTGATCGCCGCCAGCCAGACGCGCGTCACACTGTGCACGCCGTACTTCAATCCACCCAAGGCATTGCTGCACGAGATCGAACGTGCGCTGCAACGAGGCGTCACCGTCGACATCATTGTCGGCGACAAGACCGCCAACGATTTCTACGTCGCCCCCGACCAGAAGTTTTCTGCCAGCGCCGTGCTGCCCTATCTGTATGAGAACAACCTGCGTGCCTTTGCCCGCCGGCACCAGGTCGCGATCCTGCGCCGCCGTCTCAACCTGCTGCTGTGGAACGACCCGGGGCACAGTTTCCATTCCAAGGGCATCTGGGTCGACCAGCGCTATACCTTGTTGACGGGCAACAACCTCAACCCGCGTGGCTTCAGCCTGGACCTCGAAAACGCCTTGCTGATCGATGATCCGCGCGGCGAATGGCAGGCGCAGCGCGACGCCGAGCTGGCCACGCTCAAGGCCGGCGTGCAGCGCATCTCACTGTTCACCGAGCTCGAGGCTGCCCGCAGCTATCCGCAACGGGTGCGTCGGGTCTTGCGCAGGTTGCGCTATACCCGCCTGGAGCGCGTGCTCAAGCGCCTGCTCTAGGCATCAGCGCCAAGGCTTGCCCGGCAATCGTGCATTTTGCTAGGCTTGCCGCTCGGCGTGTGCTGCGTGCGCCCGGGGATCATCCCCGTATACGGAGAACGTTCATTCGTTTTCCGTGAGGGTTGCCATGGCTACTGCAGCGTTCCTGCGTCAATTTCCATACCCGGTCCTGTTCCCCGCGAACTCGACCCTCGCTACGATCTCCCTTGTCTTCTTGCCCGGATGGGCCCGAGCCGAACGGCTCAGGCCTCCTGTCGCGCGCGTG
>JAQZAY010000150.1 GCA_029239415.1 Pseudomonas sp.
CTTGCCAGCGAAGAGGTATCCCCATTCTCTCTGTCGAGCCTATGAAGTGACCACCACCAATCTTTTTTCTCCTGATCAACCCATCCCTGCCGGACAGCGCCTGTTCGGCGCACGCGATCTTTTCGTGCTGTGGTTCTCTCTGGGCACAGGCCTGATGGTCCTGCAGGTCGGCGCCATGCTGGCGCCCGGACTGGGCCTGGCCGGCGCCATGGCAGCGATCTTCATGGGCACCGCCGTCGGCGTGCTGCTCCTGGCCGCAGTCGGGGTGATCGGCAGCGACACCGGCCTGTCGGCCATGGGCACCTTGCGCCTGACGCTCGGCGGGCATGGCGTGCGGCTGCCTTCGCTGCTCAACCTGCTGCAGCTGATCGGCTGGGGCTCGTTCGAGATCATCGTCATGCGCGATGCGGCCAGCCTGCTGGGCGCGCGGGCATTCGGCGAGGGCAGCGCGCTGACCAGTCCGCTGCTGTGGACGTTGTGCTTCGGCGCCCTGGCGACCCTGCTGGCGGTCTGCGGACCGCTGGCCTTCGTGCGCAAGATCCTGCGCAAGTGGGGCATCTGGCTGTTGGTCGGCGCCTGCCTGTGGCTGACCTGGAACCTGTTCGCCAAGGCCGACCTTGCCGCGATCTGGGCCCGCGCCGGTGATGGCTCGATGTCGCTGGCGGTGGGTTTCGACATCGCCATCGCCATGCCGCTGTCCTGGCTGCCATTGATCGCCGACTACTCGCGGTTCGCCCAGCGCGCCAATCGCGTGTTCGCCGGGACCGCGCTGGGCTACTTCATCGGCAATACCTGGTTGATGAGCCTGGGCGTGGCGTATACCCTGGCATTCGCCTCAAACGGCGAAGCCAATGCGCTGTTGCTGGCCCTGGCGGGCGCAGGCCTGGGCATCCCGCTGCTGCTGATCCTGCTGGACGAGACCGAGAACGCCTTCGCCGATATCCATTCTGCGGCGGTGACCACTGGGCTCTTGGTGCGCATCAAGGTCGAGCACCTGGCACTGGTCCTCGGTGCCTTGTGCACGCTGATCGCCTGCCTGGCACCGCTGGCGCAGTACGAGAACTTCCTGCTGCTGATCGGTTCGGTGTTCGCGCCGCTGTTCGGCGTGGTGCTGATGGACCACTTCGTCGTGCGTCGGCGGCGTCTGCCAGCGGTGGTTGGCGGCCTGCACGGGGGAGCCTTGCTGGCCTGGGGCGTGGGTGTGGTGGCCTATCACCTGATGGCCAGCCTGGCGCCGGACGTCGGCGCGACCCTGCCGGCATTGCTGCTGGCAGGAGTGACGCACGGTGTGCTGAGCCTCAGCCGCGGCCGGGAAACAGCTCCGGCTTGATCACGCCGTTCAGGCGCGGGTAGGGGATCTTCAACTCGATGTGGCCCATCGAATAAGGCGCGATGGCATACACTTCGTACTTGAGCACTACCGCGCCGTAGGTCAGGGCGATGTGCGGGGTCTGGCGGAAAGGCCAGGTCTTGACGAACTCAGGGTCCTTGTCCATGCCGGTGCTGATCAGCCAGGCGCGGTGGGATTCCTCGGCGGTCTTCCAGAAGGTCGCCTCCTGGCCGGGTACCAGCATGTCGTCGAGGGTCAGCACCTTGTCCAGCTTGCGCGAATAGTTGATGAAGCCGCGTCCCGGCATGCCGTGGGCGCCGCCGCTGTCCAGGTAGCTCGACAGCTCGATGATCACCAGTGCGTCATGCTGCTCGCGTACCTTGGCCTGCAGGTAGCTGCTGTTGCGCTTCTCGGCGCTTTGCAGGTATTGCTCCTCGTAGGCCTTGAGCGTCGCCGGCGGTGCGCTGCGCTGGTTGTCCTCGGTCAGCTGCAGCAGGCGTTTCTCGACGATGCCGTCGAGCTTGGGCAGGGCCGGGAAGTGGATCATGTCGATGTTCACCAGCGGGCAGTCGCTTTCGCTGCAGCCAGGCTTTACATGTTCCCAGGCGTCGCGCTTGACCTCGAGCGGCGCTCGCATACTGGGTGTGAACAGGCTCTGGCAAGCGCCCAGGGCCAGTGCCAGCACGGCCACGGAAGTCAGTTTGACTAGCGTCATGATGATCCTTGCGACTAGAAGTTATCGGCCTTGGACAGTCGGCGAGGCCTTCGGTTCGCCACTAAGCTGAACAGACCGGCAGGACCCTATCCTGGCAGCCCAGGCGCTATCTTGAAAGGGGTGAAACCCGGCGCTTCGCGGAGTAGGATGGCCCAAGCTGCAAACGAGGCAACGAGGATTTCCATGTCAGATTCATTGAGTACGGTGCCCCAGGCGGTCGAGATAGTCGAGCGGGCCAATTGTTTCCAGGGTTTCTACAAGCTCGACCGGATACGCTTGCGCCACGAACTGTTCGCCGGTGGCATGGGGCGCGAAATCAGCCGCGAGCTGTTCGTTCGCCATGACGCCGTGTGCGTGCTGCCCTACGATGCCCGGCGCGACGAGGTCGTGCTGATCGAGCAGTTTCGTGTCGGCGCCCTGGGCAAGGTCGAGAACCCCTGGCTGGTCGAGCTGGTCGCCGGCCTGATCGACAAGGACGAGCAGCCCGAAGAAGTCGCCCACCGCGAAGCCCAGGAGGAAGCAGGGCTGACAATCGCCGCCTTGTGGCCGATGACCCGCTACTTTCCGTCTCCCGGTGGCAGCGATGAGTTCGTCCACCTGTACCTGGGCCGCTGCAGCAGCGAAGGCGCTGGCGGGCTGCACGGGCTGGAAGAGGAGGGCGAAGACATTCGCGTGAGGGTCTGGACATTCGAGGATGCGCTGCAGGCCGTGCGTGATGGCCGGATCGCCAATGCCGCGACCATCATCGCCTTGCAGTGGCTGGCCCTCAACCGTGCCGAAGTCAGGGGGCTGTGGTCGTGAACCTGTTGCGAGAGCGCTACCGGGTCGACCTGGCTGGCCTGCAGGCGGCCTGCGAGGCCAATTACGCGCGGCTGATGCGCTTGCTGCCCGACATGCGCAGTGCCCAGAGTTCGCGGCGCATCGGCATGACCCAAGGCGACCAGATGATGGGCGTGCTGGTGCTCGACGTGGTGCTGGCCTGCCCGTACACCACCACGCTGCGGGTGCGCCAGGAACACAGCCTGCCCTGGCTGCCGGTACCGCAGCTCGAAGTACAGGTCTACCACGATGCGCGCATGGCCGAAGTGGTCAGCTCCGAGCACACCCGGCGCTTTCGCAGCATCTATCCCTACCCGAACGCCGCCATGCACCAGCCGGACGAAAAGGCCCAGCTCAACCTGTTTCTCGGGGAGTGGCTGAGCCATTGCCTGGCCTGCGGCCACGAGTTGGCCGTGGTGCGCTGAACTGTCATCGAGGAGACGGCCGTTGCCGCAGTCCATCCCTTCACCCGATCCATCCCCCGTGCATGTGCTGCAGCTCACCGACAGCCATCTGTTCGCCGACGCGCAGGGCAGCCTGTTCGGCCTGAATACCCGCGATAGCCTGCAGCACGTGATAGCCCAGGCTCGTCGCGAACATCCACGCGTCGACCTGCTGCTGGCCACCGGCGACCTGTCCCAAGACGGCAGCGATGCTGCCTACGCCTGTTTCCGGCAATTGACCGAGCCGTTCGGCGCGCCCGCACGCTGGCTGCCTGGAAACCATGACGATCGCGCCGCCATGGCGAGGATCGCCCAGGGTACAGACCTGCTCCAGGCAGTGACCGACATCGGCCAATGGCGAATCGTCATGCTCGACTCGCAGGTGGTGGGCGCGGCGTTCGGCGTGCTCGACGAAAAGCAGCTCGCCGGCCTCGACCAGGCCCTGCGCGAAGCCCCCGACCGGCATTGCCTGGTCGCCATGCACCACCAGCCGGTGCCGATCGACTGTGCCTGGATGGCGCCAATCGGGCTGCGCAATGCCGGCGCGTTGTTCGAGATACTCGAGGGCTACCCTCAGGTGCGGGCACTGTTGTGGGGGCATGTCCACCAGGAATGGGACCGGCAGCGCGGCGGGGTGCGGCTGCTGGCTTCGCCATCCACCTGCATCCAGTTCGCCCCGGGTAGCGAGGACTTCACGGTCAGCGAGCAGCAGCCCGGCTATCGCTGGTTGCGCCTGCATGCCAGCGGGCGGGTCGAGACCGGGGTGTCGCGTGCGCGCGAATACGAGGTGCGGCTGGATTTCAATGGCCCGGGGTACTGAAGCGGCAGGACCGGCCCGCAAAATTGTTGCGAAAATCCCCAGCCCGCGCCTTTCCCCCCCGAACAGGCTACACTGCGCGTCCTTGCGCCCGCTACCAAGGGTGCGCAACCGTAGTTTCCGGGGGCAGCATGTCGGGTTCCATCCTCTATATACATGGCTTGAACAGCTCGCCGCTGTCGCGCAAGGCGCAGCAGATGAGCGCCGTGATGCAGCGCCTGGGCCTGGGCGGGCAGTTGCGGGTCCCGGCCCTGCATCACCATCCGCGCCAGGCCATGGTCCAGCTCGAGGCTGCCATCGCCGAGCTGGGTACGCCTCTGCTGGTCGGCAGTTCGCTGGGCGGCTACTATGCCACCTGCCTGGCCGAGCGCCATGGGCTCAAGGCGTTGCTGATCAATCCGGCGGTCAGTCCGCACCGCCTGTTCGACGGTCGCCTCGGCCCCCAGCAGAACTTCTACAGCGGCGAGTCCTGGGACCTGACCCTCGACCATGTGCACGCCCTGGCCGAGCTCGAAGTACCGCCGCCGCAGGATGCGGACCGCTTTCAGGTGTGGTTGCAGACCGGTGACGAAACCCTGGACTACCGCCATGCCGAGCGCTACTACCGGGCCTGCGCACTGTGTATCCAGCCCGGTGGCGACCATGGCTTCCAGGGCTTCGCCGAACGGCTGCCGGCCTTGCTGGCCCATGCCGGCATCGCCCGCACCGCGTATGACGCACTCGATTTTTCCGTATTCTGATTTTTTGCATTCACAACGACTGACGACGAGAACCCATGGCCAATCCCAGCGCTAGCGCCTATAACGCAGACGCCATCGAAGTCCTCTCCGGCCTTGACCCGGTGCGCAAGCGGCCGGGCATGTATACCGACACCAGCCGGCCCAACCACCTGGCCCAGGAAGTGATCGACAACAGTGTCGACGAGGCCCTGGCGGGCCACGCACGTTCCATCCAGGTGATCCTGCACGCCGACCATTCCCTCGAGGTGAGCGATGACGGCCGCGGCATGCCGGTCGATATCCATCCCGAGGAAGGCGTCTCGGGCGTCGAGCTGATCCTCACCAAGCTGCACGCCGGCGGCAAGTTCTCCAACAAGAACTACCAGTTCTCCGGCGGCCTGCACGGCGTCGGCATCTCGGTGGTCAACGCGCTGTCGAACCAGGTCCGCGTGCGGGTCAAGCGCGATGGCAACGAGTACCAGATGACCTTCGCCGACGGGTTCAAGTCCACCGAGCTTGAGGTGATCGGCAGCGTAGGCAAGCGCAATACCGGCACCAGCGTGTACTTCGCGCCCGACCCCAAGTACTTCGACTCGCCCAAGTTCTCCATCAGCCGCCTCAAGCATGTGCTCAAGGCCAAGGCCGTGCTGTGCCCGGGGCTTCTGGTCAGCTTCGAGGACAAGGCGACCGGCGAGAAGGTCGAGTGGCATTACCAGGACGGCCTGCGCTCGTACCTGGTCGACTCGGTCAGCGAGTTCCAGCGCCTGCCGGACGAGCCGTTCTGCGGCAGCCTGGCCGGCAACAAGGAAGCCGTCGACTGGGCGCTGCTGTGGCTGCCCGAAGGCGGCGACAGCATCCAGGAAAGCTACGTCAACCTGATCCCCACCGCCCAGGGCGGCACCCACGTCAATGGCCTGCGCCAGGGCCTGCTCGATGCCATGCGCGAGTTCTGCGAGTTCCGCAACCTGCTGCCGCGCGGGGTCAAGCTGGCGCCCGAGGATGTCTGGGAACGCATCACCTTCGTGCTCTCGATGAAGATGCAGGACGCGCAGTTTTCGGGGCAGACCAAGGAGCGCCTGTCGTCGCGCGAGGCCGCGGCGTTCGTGTCGGGCGTGGTCAAGGATGCCTTCAGCCTGTGGCTCAACGCCCATCCCGAGCTGGGCATGCAATTGGCCGAGCTGGCCATCAGCAACGCCGGGCGCCGCCTCAAGGCCAGCAAGAAAGTCGAGCGCAAGCGCATCACCCAGGGCCCGGCGCTGCCCGGCAAGCTGGCCGACTGCGCCGGGCAGGACCCGATGCGGGCCGAGCTGTTCCTGGTCGAAGGTGACTCGGCCGGTGGCTCGGCCAAGCAGGCGCGCGACAAGGAGTACCAGGCGATCCTGCCGCTGCGCGGCAAGATCCTCAATACCTGGGAAGTCGATGGCGGCGAGGTCCTGGCGAGCCAGGAAGTGCACAACATCGCCGTCGCCATCGGTGTCGACCCCGGCGCCACCGACCTCGGCCAGCTGCGCTATGGCAAGGTGTGCATCCTCGCCGACGCCGACTCCGATGGCCTGCACATCGCAACCCTGCTGTGCGCGCTGTTCGTCCAGCATTTCCGCCCGCTGGTAGAAGCCGGGCATGTCTACGTGGCCATGCCGCCGCTGTACCGCATCGACCTGGGCAAGGAAATCTACTATGCCCTGGACGAAGCCGAGCGCGACGGCATCCTCGACCGCCTGGTGGCCGAGAAGAAGCGCGGCAAGCCGCAGGTCACCCGCTTCAAGGGCCTGGGCGAGATGAACCCACCGCAGCTGCGCGAGACCACCATGGACCCCAATACCCGGCGCCTGGTGCAACTGAGCCTGGACGACGTGGAGAAGACCCACGAGATCATGGACATGCTGCTGGCCAAGAAGCGCGCCAGCGACCGCAAGAACTGGCTCGAGACCAAGGGCAACCTGGCCGAGGTCCTGACTTGATTCGTTGGGTACTGGCGGCCTGCCTGGCCCTGTGTACGGTCCCCGCCCTGGCCGAAGCGTGGCCCGAACTGGAATTCACCGCCGAGCACCCGGTCGAGGGCATGCGTGGCGGCAACCTGTCGGGCCTGGCCGAATGCCGGGGTGGCTTGTGGGCCGTGTCGGACCGTGACGACGACCGCATCTATCGCCTGGACCAGCAAGGCCGGGTCTGGCTCAGCCAACCCCTGGTCCTCGCAGTGCCGCCGGTGCCGGAGAGCGGCCTGCCGTGGGGGCTGCGCTCGCGTACCTGGGCAGCCTCGTTCATCCGTGGTGGCGAACTGGATTTCGAAGGTATCAGCTGCGACGATGCAGGCAATCTCTTCGTGGTCAGCGAGGCGCACGCCGCCGTGCTCGAGATTCCGCTCGAGGGTGCTCCGCAGTGGCTGAAGATCGATCCGGCCATGATTCGCCAGGCCCGGGCCAGCGGCATGCTCCTGCACTTCAACGCCTTGTTCGAAGGCCTGGCGGTCAGCCCCTCGGGTGACCGCCTGTGGCTCGCCGCCGAACGCGAGCGACGCGGCCTGATCTCGGTCAGGCGCCAGCAGTCGGTGTGGTCCTGCACGGGCAGCTGCGTGCTGCTCAGCGAGGCCGGGGTCGAGATGCGACCCGCCCAGATGCAGCGCTCTCGCCCGGTGTCGCGAGACTTCGCCGACCTTGCGCTGCATGAAGGCAAGCTGTTCACCCTCGAGCGCAATGTCTTTCGCATCTGCCGGCGTGATGCCGATACCGGCCAAGTAGAGCGATGCTGGTCGTATGCCGCCGGCGCCCTGGCCGATGAGCGGCGCTACGACCAGCCATTCGGCCTCGCCGAGGCCTTGGTGATCGATGCCAAGGGGGCGTGGGTGGGGCTGGACAACAACAGCGCGACGCGAGCCGACGGCGAGTCGCGACCGGTGGTATGGCGTTTCGCGGCGCCGCCGGGCGGCTGGGGCGCCAAGCCGTGAGCCAGCCACCGGGCAAGCGTGTAGGCAAGCTGCTGATGCTGGTTGCCTGGGCGGGCGCGCTGTTCCTGGCCACGCGCTTTTTTGGCCAGTGGGAGGCGCGTCAGCAAAACCCCAACGCCGTGGTGCAGTCCGAGCACGGTGCAGGCTTTATCGAGGTACGCCTGCTGAGCAACCACCAGGGGCATTTCGTGGCCGACGGGATGATCAACAGCCAGGCGGTGCGCTTCATGCTCGATACGGGCGCCACCGACGTGGCGGTGCCGGAGAACCTGGCCCGGGAGTTTGGCCTCGAGCGCGGCGCACCGGTGATGCTGAGCACCGCCAACGGTCGGACCCAAGGCTACCGTACCCGCCTGGACAGCCTGCAGCTCGGCGAGATCCATCTGCGCAACGTGCGCGCCCTGGTCGTGCCCGGGCTCGACGGCGAGCAGGTACTGCTCGGCATGAGTGCCTTGAAACAACTTGAATTTACCCAGCGCAGCGGCACCTTGCTGTTGCGCCAGAACCTGAAATGACGAGGCCCGCATGAGCGACTCACTCGAACTCAGTCTCGATGGCGTCGAACGCCGTTCCCTGGCTGACTTCACCGAACAGGCCTACCTCAACTACTCCATGTACGTGATCATGGACCGGGCCCTGCCGCAC
>JAQZAY010000151.1 GCA_029239415.1 Pseudomonas sp.
GCAGACCGATAATGGCATTGTGCCGTTAATGTATCGGCCGCAGGTCGGGAATGATGAATCGGAAGGAAGATGGCGTTAAGGCGGGCTAGCATGTCTTGAGCTTTGCAGTGCCACGCGAAGCGTGCGCTTGGGGTCTTGTGGCGCGGCGCAGATCAAGCGCCGCGCGGGCGGCGCTCGATTTGCGCGGCGCTGCACATCCCCAAGACATGCCCCCGCAGGCCCTACCTCAATAAGACAACCCGAAATGCTCCTCGTCCATGTCCATCAGGTTCCCCGCCCCCGACAGCATCGTCGCCACGTGCGTGCGGGTGCGCGGCAGGATGCGCTGGAAGTAGAAGCGCGCGGTCTGCAGCTTGGCGGTATAGAACGCCTCCTCAGTGGTGCCGGCAGCCAGCTTCTCGGCAGCCAGGCGGGCGATGTCGGCCCAGAAATAGGCCAGGCAGGCGTAACCCGAATACATCAGGTAGTCCACCGAAGCGGCGCCGACTTCCTCGCGGTCCTTCATGGCGGCCATGCCGACCTTCATCGTCAGCTCGCCCCACTCCTTGTTCAGCTGGGCCAGCGGCTCGACGAACTCCCTGACGGCTTCGTTGCCTTCCTGGGCCTGGCAGAACTTGTGCACGATCTTGGTGAAACCCTTGAGTGCCTCGCCCTGGGTCATCAGTACCTTGCGCCCGAGCAGGTCGAGGGCCTGGATGCCCGTGGTGCCCTCGTAGAGCATGGAGATGCGGCTGTCGCGCACGTTCTGCTCCATGCCCCACTCGGCGATGAAGCCATGACCGCCGTAGATCTGTACGCCGTGGTTGGCGGCCTCGAAGCCGACTTCGGTCATGAACGCCTTGGCGATCGGGGTCATGAAGGCCAGCAGGGCATCAGCCTTCTTGCGCTCTTCTTCGTCCTGGCTGTACTTGAGAATGTCGACTTGCTTGGCGGTGAAGTAGACCATCGCGCGGTTGCCTTCGGCGAAGGCCTTCATGGTCAGCAGCATGCGACGCACGTCGGGGTGGACGATGATCGGGTCAGCGGCCTTTTCCGGGGCCTTGGGGCCGGTGAGCGAACGCATCTGCAGGCGGTCGCGGGCATATTTCAGGCCGCCCTGGAATGCCACCTCGGCGTGGGCCAGGCCTTGCAGCGCGGTCCCCAGGCGGGCGGTGTTCATGAAGGTGAACATGCAGTTCAGGCCTTTGTTGGCCGGGCCGATCAGGTAACCGGTGGCTGCATCGAAGTTCATCACGCAGGTGGCGTTGCCGTGGATACCCATCTTGTGCTCGAGCGAGCCGCAGCTCACGCCGTTGCGCTCGCCCACGCCGCCTTCGGCGTTGGGCAGGAACTTGGGCACGATGAACAGCGAAATGCCCTTGGTGCCGGCCGGTGCATCGGGCAAGCGGGCCAGGACGATGTGCACGATATTGTCGGCCATGTCGTGCTCACCGGCCGAGATGAAGATCTTGGTGCCGCTGACCTTGTAGGAGCCATCGGCCTGGGGCTCGGCCTTGGTGCGCAGCATGCCCAGGTCGGTACCGCAATGAGGCTCGGTCAGGCACATGGTGCCGGTCCACTCGCCGGTCACCAGCTTGCTCAGGTAGGTGTGCTGCTGCTCTTCGGTACCGTGGGCGGACAGGGTATTCATCGCGCCATGGGACAGGCCCGGGTACATGCCCCACGACCAGTTCGCCTCCCCCACCATCTCACTGATCGCAAGCCCCAGGGATTCGGGCAGGCCCTGGCCGCCGTGGTCGACATCATGGGCCAGGCTCGGCCAGCCGCCTTCGACGAATTGTGCATAGGCCTGCTTGAAACCGGTTGGCGTCTTCACGCCCGATTCACTCCAGGTGCAGCCTTCGAGGTCACCGACGCGGTTCAGCGGGGCTAGCACCTGCTCACAGAATTTCGCACCCTCTTCAAGGATGGCATCGACCATGTCGGGCGTGGCGTCCTGGCAACCCGGCAAGCTCTGATAATGCGCTTCGTAGCCAAGCAGTTCGTCGCGTACGAAGCGGATATCACGCAAGGGGGCTTTGTAATCAGGCATAGCGATGAACCTCAGCTGATGAGTCCGATAGGGAGACCGCATGACAATGACCAGCTCTTGTCGGCCTTGGGTCAAACAGTTGTTTGAAACTTACGTTTTAGGCGGATTGAAGTCAAGAAACCGGGAAGGGTGTTTGCGTCACAGAAAATGGCATTTGCGCCACAGGGTTTTCCTGTGGCGCCAGGTGATTCGCTTGAGTAAAGCAGTCACAGGCCAGGACAGCCTGTTGAAAAGACTAATAGCTTTATGCCATCTGATAGACCAGGGCTAGTCCAGCAGGTCCAGCAGCAAGTGCGTGGCCACCACGTCGGCAGTCGCCGGCCTCAGCTTCGGCACCCGGCCAAGGCAAGGCGCGGGCAAGCGCTCGGCCAGGCTCGCGAGGTTTTCTTCCAGGCGCGAGGTGCGAGGCTCGATGATATTGGCTACCCAGCCAGCCAGTTGCAGACCGTCGCGAGCAATGGCCTCGGCGCTGAGCAAGGCATGGCTGATGCACCCCAGGCGTACCCCGACCACCAGGATCACTGGCAATCGCAGGGCGATCGCCAGGTCCGACAGGCTGTCCTGGCCCGACAGTGGCACGCGCCAGCCGCCCGCACCCTCGATCAAGGTGAAGTCAGCGCCCTGGGCCAGCACATGGCGCATCGGCTCGAGCAGTGCCTGCACGTTGAGCGTCACCCCCGCTTCCCGCGCGGCCAGGTGCGGGGCGATGGCGGGTTCGAAGGCAAAGGGATTGACCTGCTCGTAGGGCAACTTCACCGAACTCTCGGCGATCAGCGCCTGGGCATCGGCATTGCGCAGTCCCCTGCCGGTCACCGTGCAGCCCGAGGCGACCGGCTTGGCGCCGAGCGTGCTCAGCCCGCTGAGCCGCGCGGCATGCAGCAGGCCTGCGGCAATGGTGGTCTTGCCGACATCGGTATCCGTTCCCGCGATGAAGTAACCTCGGCTCATCTCACTCCCCTTCTGCCAATGGCTTGCGCAAGACACCATAGAGCACCTGGTAGGTGGCCGGCAGTCCTTGAGGCTGGCGGAAGCGTTCATAAGCCGTGAGCAAGGCCTGCATGCGAGCTCGCCCGGTAAGGCCGGTCGGGCGGCCCGGATTGAGGTTGTGGGCACCGAGCGCCTTGAGCTCGTGGGTCAGGCCGCGCACGTCGGGATAATGCAGCACCTCGGCGCGGCGCGTCAGCTCGAGCAGCTGCAAGCCACTGTCGGCGCACAGGCCCTGATAATCCTCGAAACGCCGGAAGCGGTTGACATGCACCAGTCCGTCGACCGCCTGCCAGCTGTCACGCAATTCCTGCAGGGTTCCGACGCACAGGCTGCTGAAGGCCAGTACGCCACCCGGGCGCAGCACCCGGCGCGCCTCGTCGAGCACCGTGCCGAACTGGCTGCACCACTGCACCGCCAGGCTGCTGAACACCAGGTCGACGCTGGCCTCGCGCAGCGGCAGGCGCTCGGCATCGCCGACCACGTGATGCCGTGCGCCACCGGCGCTGCGGGCATGGCCAAGCATGCCTTCAGCGATATCTACCGCGATGCCCGTCGCTTGCGGGTAACGCTGGTTCAGCTGGCGGCTGAAATAGCCCGTGCCGCTGCCAAGATCAAGCCAGGCATCGGGCTGCAGGGCGACAGGCAACTGCGCCAGCAGCGCCTGGCCGACCGCGCGCTGCAACGCAGCGACGCTGTCGTAGCTGGCGGCGGCACGGGAGAACGAGGCTGCCACCTCGCGCTTGTCAGGCAACGCACCGGGCAACGTCGGCCGGGAAAGATCAGTCATCACCACTCTCATGCAAGAAACTCTTGATGCCCGTCGCCAGCTCCTGGGGATATTCCAGCAGGAAGGCGTGGGCGCTGTCTTCGACCAGCCCGACTTCGACATCTGGCAACAGGTCACTGAGCGCCTGCGCAGCCTCCGCTGGCACCAAGGCGTCGCTGCCAGCGAACAGGTGCAACTGCGGTCCCGCATAGCGCTCCAGGGCGCTGCGGGTATCCAGTTGGGCCAGTACCTCCAGGCCGTTGGCCAGGTAGAGCGGATCGGTCTGCGGCACGCCGACGCCGAGCAGGCGCATCAGGCTGCGCGGCATCTGCGCACCCTCGCTGCACAGGCTGCGAAAACGCTTGAGGGTGACCTGCGGATGGCTGCGGCAACCGTCCAGGAAGGTCGCGAAGGTATCGGGCGCCATGCCGTGGGGCCAGTCGGGCCGTGCCACGAAGCTGGGGTTGCTGGCAAGGGTGAGCAGCCCGCAGCAGTGGTCGCCCCGCCGCTCGGCCAGGAGGCTGGCCAGCATGCCGCCGAACGACCAGCCGCCCAGCCAGGTATCGGTGGGCAGCTTGCGATGAAGATGATCGACCCAGGCGTCGACATCCGCCTCGGCCAGCTCCGGCAAGGGCACCATTTCGATCTGCAGGCGCGGGTCCTGGGCACGCAGGCTGGCGGCAAGGGGCTCCAGCGCGGCAGTCCCCAGGCCCCAGCCGGGCAGCAGGACAAGACGGTTACGCATCAGCAGGCTCCAGCAGTGAGTGACACTCGGCCAATGCATTCAACAATAGCTGCACCTGCGCCTCGCTGTGCGCGGCACTCAGGGTCACCCGCAGCCGGGCGCCGCCCGCGGGCACGGTTGGCGGGCGGATGGCGGTGACCAGCAGGCCGCGTTCGCGCAGCAGCCGGGACAGGTGCATCGCTCGCGCGCTGTCGCCGATGATGATCGGCTGGATCGGCGTCTGGCTGTCCATCAGTCCAAGGCCCAGCGCCTGCGCGCCCTGGCGGAACTGACGGATCAGCGCGGCCAGGTGCTCGCGTCGCCAGTGTTCGCGGCGCAGCAGTTCCAGGCTCTTCAACGTGGCGCACGCCAGCGCCGGTGGCTGGCTGGTGGTGTAGATATAGGGGCGGGCGAATTGCACCAGGGTCTCGATCAGCTCTTCGCTGCCCGCCACGAAGGCCCCGGCTGTGCCACAGGCCTTGCCCAGGGTGCCGATCAGCACCGGGACCTGATCGATGCCCAGGCCGAAATGCTCGACGATGCCGCCGCCATTGCGTCCCAGGGTGCCCAGGCCATGGGCATCGTCGACCATCAGCCAGGCATCGCTGGCCTGTGCGGCAGCGGCCAGCGCCGGCAGGTCGGCGAGGTCGCCGTCCATGCTGAACACGCCGTCGGTGACCACCAGGGTATTGCCCGCGGCCTTGTCCAGGCGGCTTTGCAGGCTAGCCGCGTCGTTGTGCAGGTAACGGCTGAAACGCGCGCCGCTGAGCAACCCGCCGTCGAGCAGGGAGGCATGGTTGAGGCGGTCCTGCAGCACCGTGTCGCCCTGCCCCACCAGCGCCGTGAGGGCGCCGAGGTTGGCCATGTAACCGGTGGAGAACAGTAGCGCTCGCGGTCTCCCGGTCAGCTCGGCGAGGGCTTCTTCGAGTTGATGATGCGGCGTGCTGTGGCCGATCACCAGGTGCGAGGCACCGCCGCCGACGCCCCAACGCTCGGCACCGGCACGCCAGGCCGCGATCACCTCGGGATGATTGGCCAGCCCCAGGTAGTCGTTGCTGCAAAACGCCAGCAGCGGCTGGCCGTCGACCACCACCTCGGGTCCTTGCGGGCTCTGCAGCAGTGGCCGATGCCGGTAGAGGTCTGCGGCGCGGCGCTCGGCCAGGCGCGCCGTCAGGTCGAACGCCATGCTCAGGCTGACGCTGCGTTGTAGAACAGTTCGCTGCTGCGTTGCTCCACCAGGGCCTGCTCGATGGCGGCCTGGTGGACTTCATCGGCGTGCTCCTGGCCGGCCTCGGGCTGGATGCCCAGGCGCTTGAACAATTGCATGTCCTTGTCGGCCTGCGGGTTGGCGGTGGTCAGCAGCTTCTCGCCGTAGAAGATCGAGTTGGCGCCCGCCATGAAGGCCAGGGCCTGCATCTGCTCGTTCATCGCCTCGCGACCGGCCGAAAGACGCACATGCGAGGCGGGCATCAGGATCCGCGCGACGGCCAGCATGCGGATGAAATCGAACGGGTCGACCTCTTCGGCGTTTTCCAGCGGGGTACCGGCCACCTTGACCAGCATGTTGATCGGCACCGACTCCGGGTGCTCCGGCAGGTTCGCCAGCTGGATCAGCAGCCCGGCGCGGTCGTCCAGCGACTCGCCCATGCCCAGGATGCCCCCCGAGCAGATCTTCATCCCGGCATCACGCACGTAGGCCAGGGTCTGCAGGCGCTCGGCATAGGTACGGGTAGTGATGATGCTGCCGTAGAACTCCGGCGAGGTGTCCAGGTTGTGGTTGTAGTAGTCCAGCCCGGCCTCGGCCAGGGCCTCGGTCTGCTCGCGGTCGAGCTTGCCCAGGGTCATGCAGGTCTCCAGGCCCAGTGCCTTGACGCCCTGGACCATCTGCAGCACATAGGGCATGTCCTTGGCCGACGGGTGCTTCCAGGCCGCGCCCATGCAGAAGCGCGTCGAGCCGATGGCCTTGGCGCGGGCTGCCTCCTCGAGGACCTTCTGCACTTCCATCAGCTTCTGTTTTTCAAGGCCTGTGTTGTAGTGGCCGGACTGCGGGCAGTACTTGCAATCCTCGGGACAGGCGCCGGTCTTGATCGACAGCAAGGTCGACACTTGCACGCGATTGGGATCGAAATGCGCGCGGTGCACCGACTGCGCCTGGAACAGCAAGTCGTTGAAAGGCTGCTGGAACAGCGCCTTGACCTCGTGCAGGGACCAGTCGTGACGTGTTGTTGCAGTTGTGCTGGCGCTCATCGGCGTTTCCTTGTCTAGGCTCTGTCGGGCGCAAGCAAGGTCAAGCCCGCCAGCGCATCACGGATAGGTCGCATAGTCGAGGAAGCTTCATGCACTGTCAACCATGGCTTAAATCACTGGTTTACAAGTGTTCAAATAGTAGCCAGCACTGCTTGTTGTGTGATGCGTCCACGGACCAGCCGTACCCCCTCTGCACCTGTTGTGAAGTCGAGCTGCCCTGGCTGGATGATCAGTGCCTGGTCTGCGCCCTGCCGCTGCCCATGCGCGACCTGACCTGTGGCCAGTGCCGGCGCAAGCGGCCAGACTTCGCGCGGGTCGAGGCACTCTGGCACTACGGGTTTCCGGTGGACGCGCTGATCACCCGCTTCAAGCACAATCGCCAGTGGCCAATGGGCCGTCTATTGGCCGAACTGCAGGGGCACGGGCTGCGGCACCGCTTCGACCAAGGCCTGCCGCGCCCGGACCGACTGCTGCCGGTGCCCATGGCCCGCGGTCGGCTGCGCCAGCGCGGTTTCAACCAGGCGGCGATGCTGGCCCGCTGGCTGAGTGCCCACTTGCGGATCCCCTGTGACGAGCACTTGCTGCTGCGCCCGCGCGAGACACCGGCGCAGCAGGTGCTCGGCGCCAAGGCCCGGCAGCGCAACCTGCAGGAGGCGTTCGCGCTCGCACATGACAAAGGACTCGACGGCCTGCACCTGGCGCTGGTCGATGACGTGGTGACCACCGGTGCCACGGCCCAGGCCTTGGCCAGCCTGCTGCGCAGGGCGGGCGCTCGCCGGGTCGATGTCTACTGCCTGGCGCGTACTGCCAAGCCCGACCAGGCTTGACTTGGCCCCAGGCCGGCGGCAACGTCGGCGCTGTGTCCGAACGAGCATTTCAATCATGCCCTTGCCGCTCCTGCTTACCCAGCACATCGCCCGGCGCCCGCAACGCATCGCCTTGTTGCAGCATATCGCCGAGCAAGGCTCGATCACCCGCGCCGCCAAGGCTGCCGGCATCAGCTACAAAGGTGCGTGGGACGCCATCGACGAGCTCAACAACCTTGCCGCCACCCCGCTGGTAGAACGCAGTACCGGTGGCCGGGGCGGCGGCGGCGCGCGCTTGTCCGCCGAGGGACAGCGCGTGTTGCGCCTGTATCAGCGACTGCAGGCGTTGCAGGCGCAGGTGCTGGAGGCGGCTATCGAGGACAGTGACCTGGACCTGCTTGGGCGCCTGATGCTGCGCACCAGTGCGCGCAACCAGCTGCAGGGGGAAGTGGCCGAGATCGTGCGTGAAGGCCGTCATGACCGTATCCGGCTGGCCTTGCCGCAGGGTCTGCAGATCGAGGCGCTGATTACCCGGGACAGCACCGAGCGGCTGGAGCTGGCGCCGGGTGCGCGGGTGGTCGCGTTGCTCAAGGCGGGGTGGGTGCAGGTGCTTGGGCCTGGGGATGTGGCACACAGTGGCTGCAACTGCCTGAAGGCCAGGGTCGAGGATGTGCTGGCTGATGGGGATGGACCGAGCGAGGTGCGCCTGGTGCTGGAGAATGGGCAGACGTTGTGTGCGTTTGCCGAGGGGGTCGTGACGGGGAGTGAGGT
>JAQZAY010000152.1 GCA_029239415.1 Pseudomonas sp.
ACCCTTGACCATCTGCAAAAGGTGAAGGCCGTAGAGCATTTGATTCTGCTGTCCCAGATTACCGAGCTCAAACCCTACGGCTATTCGGACCTGTAGAACGACTGGCAAGTAAACCTCATGAATGTCAAGGAGACAGCAAAGGAAGGGCCTGACCGTCAAAAGGCCAGTTGTTTGCGCGCAGGCAATCGGGTCGGTGTCGCCAGGGGCATTCTCTAAGCTGGAAGTTCAATGACAAAGCCATGATGGACCCCACGCATCTGCTCATGCACAGGGTCCATCCTGCACTCAGCCCTGCGCCTTGAAGCGCAGCCGCCACGCATGCAGCAGCGGTTCGGTATACCCGTTGGGCTGCTCCCGGCCCTTGAACACCAGGTCAGACGCTGCGCGCCAGGCATACGATTGCTCGAAGTCCGGTGACATCGGGCGGTAGGCAGGGTCGCCGGCATTCTGCTGGTCGACCACCTGGGCCATGCGCTGCAGCGAGGCCTCGACCTGTTCGGCGCTGACCACGCCGTGGTGCAGCCAGTTGGCGATATGCTGGGCCGAGATGCGCAGGGTGGCGCGGTCTTCCATCAGGCCGACATCATGGATGTCCGGTACCTTGGAGCAACCGATGCCTTGCTCGACCCAGCGCACGACGTAGCCAAGAATGCCCTGGCAGTTGTTGTCCAGCTCTGCCTGGACGTCAGCTGCCGACCAGTCGCCGACGGTATCGACCGGCACGCTGAGCAGGTCACGCAGCAGCTCCTCGCGCTGGGCGTCGACGTCGGTGGATTCCAGCTCGCGTTGCACGGCCGCGACGTCTACCTGGTGGTAGTGCAAGGCATGCAGGGTAGCGGCGGTAGGCGAAGGCACCCAGGCGGTATTGGCCCCTGCCTTGGGGTGGGCGATCTTCTGCTCGAGCATGGCGGCCATCAGGTCTGGCATGGCCCACATGCCCTTGCCGATCTGCGCCTTGCCGCGTAGCCCGCACGCCAGGCCGACCAGCACGTTGTTGCGCTCGTAGGCCTGGATCCAGGCCGTGGACTTCATCTCGCCCTTGCGCAGCATGGCGCCGGCTTCCATGGCGCTGTGCATCTCGTCGCCGGTGCGGTCCAGGAAACCCGTGTTGATGAACACCACGCGCCCGGCCGCTGCGCCGATGCACGCCTTGAGGTTGATGCTGGTGCGCCGCTCCTCGTCCATGATGCCCATCTTCACGGTATTGCGCGGGAGCTGCAGGAGGTCTTCGACGCGGCCGAACAACCGGTCGGCGAACGCAACTTCGGCAGGGCCATGCATCTTCGGCTTGACGATGTAGATGCTGCCTTCACGCGAGTTGCCTCTGCGCTGCAGGTCGTGTACGGCGATCAGGCTGGTGACTACGGCATCCATGATGCCCTCCGGGATCTCGCGGCCCTCGCCATCGATAATCGCGGGATTGGTCATCAGGTGGCCCACGTTGCGAATGAACAGCAACGAACGGCCGGGCAGGCTGAAGTCGCCGCCCGCAGGGGCTGAGTACTGGCGGTCCGGGTTGAGGGTGCGGGTATGCGTGTTGCCGTCCTTGCTGATCTGCTCGCTCAGGTCGCCTTTCATCAGGCCCAGCCAATTGCGATAGACCAGGATCTTGTCATCGGCATCGACCGCCGCCACCGAGTCTTCGCAGTCCATGATGGTGGTCAGTGCCGACTCCACGAGCACATCCTTGACGCCAGCCGCATCGCTGCGACCGATGGGATGCTGCCGGTCGACCTGGATCTCCAGGTGCAGGTGGTTGTGCTTGAACAGTATGGCATCGGGCTGCTCGGGATCGCCCTGGAAGCCGCAGAACTGACCAGGATCACGAAGGCCCGTGAAGCGACCGTCGTTCAGGCTGATGCGCAACTGCCCCTGCTGAACCGAGTAGCCACGCACCTCGGTATGGCAAGCGCCTTCGAGCGGGACCACGTTGTCCAGGAATCGCCGGGCATAGGCCACGACCTTGGCGCCGCGCACGGGGTTGTAGCCCCGGCCTCGCGTGGCGCCGGCATCCTCGCCGATGGCATCGGTGCCATACAGGGCGTCGTAGAGCGAGCCCCAGCGGGCGTTGGCGGCGTTCAGCGCATACCGCGCGTTGATCACCGGCACCACCAGTTGCGGTCCCGCCTGCAGGGTGATCTCGCGGTCGACCTGGCGGGTGTCGATCTGTACCGAGGCTGGTTGCGGCACCAGGTAGCCGATATCGCGCAGGAATGCCTGATAGCCGGCCATGTCGGTGATCGGACCAGGATGATCGCGATGCCAATTGTCGAGCTTGCATTGCAAGGCGTCACGTTCAGCGAGCAGGCGGCGGTTTTCCGGAGCCAGGTCATGGACCAGGGCGCTGAAGCCCGCCCAGAACGTCTCCCGCGCCACGCCGGTACCGGGCAGCACCTGGTTGTCGATGAAGTCCAGCAAAGGGTTGGCGACTTGCAAGCGGTGGCAGGACGTGCGCTCGGTCATAAGGGTCTCTCCTGTTCGTCGTGGCCCGCCCGGCAGGCGGGTGGAATTGGGTTCAAAGGGCGGCGGCACCGGCCTTGGCGACCTGCGCGTCCTGCTCGGCCTTGACGCCGGACACGCCGACTGCCGCCACGACCTGCCCATCCACGATCACCGGCACGCCGCCTTCGAGCGAGGTGAGCAGCGGGGCGCTGACGAATGCGGTGCGACCTGCATTGACCATCTGCTCGTAGTCGCGGGATTCACGGCGGCCGAGTGCGGCAGTACGGGCCTTTTCCAGGGCGATATAGGCACTGATCGGCGCGCTGCCGTCCAGGCGCTCCAGGGCAAGCGGATGGCCGCCATCATCGACCACGGCAATGCTGACGGGCCATTGCTGGGCGAGCGCTTCCTGGCGGGCAGCAGCAAGGATGCGGGCGACTTCGGCGTGTTCGAGTACGGTTTTGTGCAACATGTGTCTACTCCTGGTTGAGCGCTTCTTCGACGATTTCCACCCAGTGGCGCACGGGAATCCGCGAGCCGCTGCCCAGGTGGCTCTGGCAGCCGATGTTGGCGGTGACGATGATTTCAGGGTTGCCGCTTTGCAGCGCTGCGAGCTTGTTGTCGCGCAGTTGTCGCGCGAGGACCGGCTGGGTCAGCGAATAGGTGCCGGCCGACCCGCAGCATAGATGGCTGTCAGGTACCGGGGTAAGCGTGAAGCCCAGGCGCACCAGCAGGTCCTCCACCGCACCGCCAAGCTTGAGCGCATGCTGCAGCGTGCAGGGGCAATGAAAGGCCAGGCTTTGCTCGGCGCAGACTCCGAGCCGCTCTACAGGCTCGTCGCGCAGCACCTCCACCAGGTCCTTGGCCAGTGCGCTGACGCGTGCGGCCTTGGCAGCGTAGCGGGGGTCTTTTTCAAGCAGGTGACCATAGTCGCGGACAAAGGCGCCACAGCCGCTGGCGGTCTGCACGATGGCTTCAGCGCCGGCCTCGATGGCGGGCCACCAGGCGTCGATGTTGCGCCGGGCCCGGACCAGGGCCTGTTCCTGGGCATTGAGGTGGTAATCCACCGCGCCGCAGCAACCGGCCTCGCGGGCAGGCTCGACGCTGATGCCCAGGCGGTCGAGCAGGCGTGCCGTCGCGGCATTGGTGTTGGGTGACAGTGCCGGTTGCACGCAGCCTTCGAGCAGCAGCAGACGGCGCGCGTGGCGCACAGGCGGACGTACCTTGGTCGCAGGGCTGTGCGTGGGCAGCTTGCTCTTGAGCGCTACCGGCAGCACCGGGCGCAGGGTCTGGCCGGCGCGAGTCAGGGCCTTGAACAGCGCCGGGCGAGGCACGACCGCGCGCAAGCCTTCACGCATCAGGCGCTGGCCCAGGCTACGGGGTACCTGCTGCTCGACCACGGCCCGGCCGATGTCCAGCAGGTTGTGGTATTGCACGCCCGAAGGGCAGGTGGTCTCGCAGTTGCGGCAGCTAAGGCAACGGTCCAGGTGCAACTGGGTGCTGGCGGTCACCGGCTCGCCCTCGAGCACCTGCTTGATCAGGTAGATGCGGCCCCGCGGCCCGTCGAGTTCGTCGCCCAGCAACTGGTAGGTGGGGCAGGTGGCGGTGCAGAACCCGCAGTGCACGCACGAGCGCAGGATGCTTTCGGCCTCCTCGGCCCGGGGCAGGCGCTTGGACGCTTCGCTCAGGTTGGTTTGCATGGGATTGCCTCACAGGTCCGGATACAAGCGGCCAGGGTTGAAGATGCCCTGGGGATCGAGTTGCTGCTTGAGGGCGCGGTGGTAGCGCATCAGCGGCGCGGCCAGTGGCGCGGTGCTTTCGTCGCCGGGCGCGTAGCCGGTGACATGCCCGCCGACGGCCAGCACTGCCTGGCGGATCGACGAGGCCTGGGCCGTGGACTTGAGCCAGCGCTGAGCGCCGCCCCAGTCGATCAGCTGCACGCCGGGCAGGTCCAGCTCCGCGGTGTTGTTGGGCAACGACAATCGCCACAGTGGCGCCGGGTCGTTGAAAAAGGGCAGCCGTTGTTCGCGCAGGTCGTGCCAGTAGTCGCCATCCACTGTCTCGCCGCCCAGGCGCTCGCGAGCCGACAGCACCGAGCCTTCGCCCCCTTCCAGGCGCAGGTACAGCGCCTGGCCGTCATGGCAGGCGGCGCTGATCGGCAAGGGTTGCTGGCCCCATTCGGCCAGCTTGGCAAGGGCGCGATGGGTGCTGATCTCCAGGCGCAGGCTCAGGCACTGTCGCGGGCGCGGCAGCACCTTGAGCGACACTTCCGTGAGCAGGCCCAGGCAGCCGAAGCTGCCCGTCATCAGCCGGGAAACATCGTAGCCCGCGACGTTCTTCATCACTTCGCCGCCAAAGCGCAGCAACTTGCCATGGCCGGTGATCACCCGCGTGCCGAGCACGAAGTCGCGCACCGAGCCGGACCAGGGACGACGCGGGCCAGACAGCCCTGCCGCGACCATGCCGCCCAGCGTTGCCCGGGGGCCAAGGTGCGGGGGCTCGCAGGGCAGCATCTGCCCGGCCTCGTGCAGCGCCTTTTCGATGACCTGCAACGGTGTGCCGGCCCGCGCCGTGAGCACCAGCTCGGTAGGGTCATAGCTGACGATGCCGCAGTGCCTGCTGGTGTCGATGAGTTCCCCCGCGACCGGCCGGCCAAGCATGGCCTTGCTGTTGCCCCCCTGGATGCGCAGCGGCGTGCCCCGGTCCAGCGCGTTGCGCACCTGCTCCAGCAGGTCGCCGGCGATATCGCTGTGCATGCTCATCAGAAACGCTCCAGTTCAGGGAAAGGCAGCTGGCCGTGATGCACATGCAGGGTGCCGAACTCGGCGCAGCGGTGCAGGGTGGGTATGTTCTTGCCCGGGTTGAGCAGGCGCAGGGGGTCGAAGGCGGCCTTGACGGCATGGAACAGGGACAGTTCGTCACTGTTGAACTGCGCGCACATCTGGTTGATCTTCTCGCGGCCGACCCCGTGCTCGCCGGTGATGCTGCCACCCACGGCGACGCACAGCTCGAGGATCTTGCCGCCGATGGCTTCGGCGCGCTCCAGTTCGCCGGGCAGGTTGGCATCGAACAGGATCAGCGGGTGCATGTTGCCGTCGCCGGCGTGGAAGACGTTGGCCACGCGCAGGTCGTACTGTTGCGAAAGCTCGGCGATGCCCTTGAGCACCCGCGCGAGCTCGCGGCGCGGGATGGTGCCATCCATGCAGTAGTAGTCCGGCGATATGCGCCCCACGGCAGGGAAGGCGTTCTTGCGGCCGGCCCAGAAACGCGCCCGCTCGGCCTCGTCGCAGGCCAGGCGCACCTGGCAGGCGCCGGCGGCCTCCAGCACGGCCGCGACGCGCTCGCAGTCGTCCTGTACGTCCGCTTCCACCCCATCGAGCTCGCACAGCAGGATGGCGGCCGCATCCACCGGGTAGCCGGCATGGATGAAGTCTTCGGCGGCGCGGATCGACAGGTTGTCCATCATCTCCAGGCCCCCGGGAATGATCCCTGCGCCGATGATGTCGCCCACCGCGCGCCCGGCCTCTTCCACGCTGTCGAAACTGGCGAGCAGCACCCGCGCCACCTGCGGGCGCGGCAGCAACTTGACGGTGACCTCGGTGACGATGCCAAGCATGCCTTCGGAGCCGGTGAACAGGGCCAGCAGGTCGAAGCCTGGGCTGTCCAGGGCATCACTGCCCAAGGTCAGGTGCTCGCCCTCGATGGTCAGGATCTCGACCTTGAGCAGGTTGTGCACGGTCAGGCCATATTTCAGGCAGTGCACCCCGCCGGCGTTTTCAGCCACATTGCCCCCGATCGAGCAGGCGATCTGCGAAGAAGGGTCAGGGGCGTAGTACAGGCCCGAGGGTGCTGCGGCCTGGGAGATCGCCAGGTTGCGCACCCCGGGCTGGACCCGGGCGAAACGGCCCTGGGCATTGACCTCGAGGATGCGATTGAAGCGTGCCATGACCAGCAGGATGCCCTGGGACAGGGGCAGGGCGCCGCCGGACAACCCGGTCCCGGCGCCTCGGGCCACTACCGGCACTTGCCGTTCGTGGCAGAGGCGCAACAGGGCCTGCACCTGCTCCAGGCGTTCGGGCAGCACCACCAGCATCGGCGTCGTCCGGTAGGCGGACAAGCCGTCGCATTCATACGGCCTGAGGTCTTCGCTGCGGTGCAGCACCTCAAGGTCGGGCAGCGTATCGCGCAGTGCCTGCAGCAGTTCGGTCTTGTCCACCTTATGCAGCGCACCGTCGATGCGTTCGTCGTAGAGAATCGTCATAGGGGCTCACACAGCGGCTTATTGTTGTTGTACAGCGTGGGCGACGCTGGCAGCTCGTCAGGCGCCTGGCTTCCTCGCAGCCTGCGCCTGTTGAAGGACGGCGTCGACTGCCGGTACAACTGGTCCTACCAGTATTTTTCGAAAATTTGCCGGTAGCCCTGGAAAACCGGTGCGGGCCAGCGGTAGATTCAAGGTGCGGCATCGATTGGTCGGACCAGTGGAGAGATGTGATGACTCGCTTCGGTATACACGAAACAGAAAAGCGCCAGATCGCCGACCAGGTGGCCGAGCGCGTGGAGCGGCTGATCGTCGACGGCGTGCTCAAGCGTGGCCAGGCGCTGCCGTCGGAACGCCGTCTGGTGGAAAAACTGGGTTGCTCGCGCTCGGCGCTTCGCGAAGGACTGCGCATCCTGCGCGGCCGCGGCATCATCGATACCGAGCATGGCCGAGGCTCGTTCGTCGCCGACCTCAATGGCAGTGCCACGGTGTCACCGCTGATGCACCTGTTCAGTTCCCAGCCACGGACCTTGTACGACCTGCTGGAGGTACGCGCGCTGCTCGAAGGCGAGTCCGCGCGCCTCGCCGCGTTGCGCGCGACCGATGTCGACCGTTTGTTGATCAAGCGGCGCTACGATGAAATGCTCGCCGGCCATGCCGGCTCCGGCGTCGAGGACGCGCGCGAGCATGCGCGTCGCGACCATGCCTTCCATCATGCGATCAGCGAGGCCTCGCACAACCCGGTGCTGGTCCATACCCTGCAATCGCTCAGCGACCTGACGCTCAGCACGGTCTTCGCCTCGGTCAACAACCTGTATTGTCGACCCGCGCAAAAGCGCCAGATCGACCGCCAGCACGCGCGGCTGTGCCACGCGGTCATCGAGCAGATGCCCGAGCAGGCACAGCGCGCCGCCCGCGACCATATCCATGGTATCCGCGACAGCCTGCGCGAGATCGAGCAGGAGGACCAGCGCCTGGTCCGCTCGACCATGCGCCTCGACGGGTGGGGCTGATGATCCGCTTCGCCGGTTGACTTGAAAGCGCAGGGCCGCACTCAAGGGACTCATGGCAGCTTTCTGGAAAAACGATTAACGTAGCCATCAGTATCAATCATGCGTACGTGGTGGTCTTTCTGAAACATCCAAGCAGGGAAGAACTTGAGGCAGAGGTTGCTCGTCTGCGCGGCGTTCTTGCGCAGGCAGGCATCGACCCGCAGCCCAGCGGGCACTGGATTCCGACCGCGTCCGGGACGTCGACCGTGCATGAGCGTACCCAGGCGCCTGCGGCCAGGCTTGCCCTCGAGCCGGCCCATGAGCGCTACCGCCTGGCCTTCAAGGCGACCAACGACGCGATCTGGGACTGGGACCTGGTCAGCAATCACGTGTTGTGGAACGACGCGCTGGAAGAGGCCTACGGCCATTGCCTGGCCCAGGCCGATTCAACCGGGGACTGGTGGATCGCCCGTATCCATCCCGACGACCGCGCACGCATCGAGGCCTCCATTCACGCGGTGATCGATGGCGACGGCTCGGCCTGGGCCGATGGCTACCGCTTCCAGCGCCAGGATGGATCCTACGCCGAGGTGCTGGACCGCGGGCATGTGATT
>JAQZAY010000153.1 GCA_029239415.1 Pseudomonas sp.
GCACTCGCTATGACAAGCTGGCCAAGAGCTTTGCAGCCATGGTCACCTTGGCCTGCAGCCTACGTTGCATGCGGCAATACTTTTCGTACAAAGCCTAGGGCCCCGGCGGGCCATGCAGTCACGAAAATGACCGAACAGCCAAATCCGGTCACGTTCGACCAGGTCGTCCAGGCTTCAGGCAATTTCCCGCAATTCGCGCCGCAGGATCTTGCCGACCGGTGTCATGGGCAGCGAATCGCGCAGGACGATGTGCTTGGGCACCTTGTAGCCGGTGAAGTTGGCCTTGCAATAGGCCTTGAGGTCATCGATGCTCACCCCGCCCTCGCGCGGCACCACGAACAACTTCACCGCCTCGCCCGAGCGCGCGTCCGGCACGCCGATGGCCGCGCAGTTGGCGACCTGCGGATGGCCCATGACGATTTCCTCGATTTCGTTGGGGTACACGTTGAAGCCCGAGACGATGATCATGTCCTTCTTGCGATCGACGATGCGGGTGAAACCATCGGGGTCGATCACCGCGATGTCGCCGGTCTTGAGCCAGCCTTCGCTGTCGAGCGCCTCGGCGGTCGCCTCGGGCTGGCGCCAGTAGCCCTTCATTACCTGCGGCCCCTTGATGCACAGCTCGCCGCGCTCGCCCAGCGGCTGCTCGATGCCCTGGTCATCGATGACCTTGAACGCAGTGCCGAGCACGGGGATGCCGACGCTGCCCAGGCGGGCCTTGTCGCCATAGGGGTTGGTGCTGGCCACTGGCGAGGTCTCGGTCAGGCCGTAGCCTTCGACGATCCGGCAGCCCGTGAGCGTCTCCCAACGTTCGGCGGTGGCCTTGACCAGCGCCGTGCCGCCCGAGTTGGTGACCTTGAGCGCCGAAAAATCGAGCGTCTTGAATCGCGGGTGATCCATCAGCGCGACAAACAGGGTGTTGAGCCCCAACAGCGCGGTGAAGCGCCACTTCCCGAGCTCCTTGATGAAACCGGGAATGTCCCGGGGGTTGGTGATGAGCACGTTGTGATTGCCGGTGGCCATCATGCACATGCAGTTCGCGGTGAATGCATAGATGTGGTACAGCGGCAGCGGTGCGATCATCACCTCCTGGCCGTCCTTGATCAGCTTTTGCCCATCCGGCCCATGCTGGGAAAGACAGGCCAGCACCTGCAGCATGTTGGCCACCAGGTTGCCATGGGTCAGCATGGCGCCCTTGGCCAGGCCCGTGGTGCCGCCGGTGTACTGCAGCACGGCGATGTCGTCCAGGCCCAGGCTGACAGAGGCCGGCGACTGTCCGCGCCCATGGCGCAACACCTGCTTGAACGGCACGGCCTGTGGCAGGTGGTAGGCCGGGACCATCTTCTTGAGCTTGTCGACCACGGTGTTGACCAGCCACCCCCTGGCCGCTGGCAACAGGTCGCCCATCTTGGCCTCGATGAGGTATTCGATGCCGGTGTCGGGCAACACCTGCTGCACGCGCTGGCCGAACATGTTCAGGTAGACCAGCGCGCGGGCGCCGGAGTCCTTGAATTGATGGCGCATCTCGCGCTCGGTGTAGAGCGGGTTGGTGTTGACCACGACGAGGCCGGCGCGCAGGGCGCCGAACACGGCGATGGGATACTGCAGCACGTTGGGCATCTGCACGGCGATGCGATCGCCCGGCACCAGGGAGGTGTGCTGTTGCAGGTAGGCGGCGAAGGCCGCCGAATGACGCTCGAGGTCGGCGTAGCTCAGGGTCACCCCCAGGTTGCTGAAGGCAGGCCGGTCGGCGAAGCGCTTGCAGGAGCGCTCGAAGACTTCGACTACCGATCGGTACGCCTGGAGGTCGATTCGCGAAGGGACGCCTTCGGGGCGCTTGTCATTCCAGAAGTCAGCGTGCATTTATTGTTGTCCTCTTGCCTGAGCTGTCCGTAGCCGGACACTAGCAGGTCTGCCAGAGGTCGCAACCTGACTCGCCGCGCCATTAACATCCTGAATGATATTGCCGCCGATACCCGGATCCAGGACCTCTGGCGCGCGGCTTGCGGAGCATGGGAATGCAGGCGATCGACGGCGGATGTGATCCGGTCAGCACCGGCAAGCGTCACAGGAGGATCGCCACCCGTTCGAACCTCAAGGAAACCCCGATGACCCAGGTCACCAACACGCCCTACGAAGCCCTCGAAGTCGGCCAGACCGCCACCTACAGCAAGTCCGTCGAAGAACGCGACATCCAGTTGTTCGCGGCGATGTCGGGTGATCACAATCCGGTGCACCTGGACGCCGAGTTCGCCGCCAAGAGCATGTTCCGCGAGCGTATCGCCCATGGCATGTTCAGCGGCGCCCTGATCAGCGCGGCCGTGGCCTGCACCTTGCCAGGTCCCGGCACGATCTACCTGGGCCAGAAGATGAGCTTCCAGAAGCCGGTGAAGATCGGCGACCAGCTCACCGTGCGCCTGGAAATTCTCGAAAAGCTGCCCAAGTTCAAGGTGCGCATCGCCACCAACGTCTACAACCAGAACGACGAGCTGGTGGTCGAGGGCGAAGCCGAGATCCTGGCTCCGCGCAAGCAGCAGACCGTCGAACTGGTCAGCCCGCCGAACTTCGTCGCCGGCTGATCAATCCAGTTCGCGCAGGCGGCGCTCGATGAAGCGCCGCTCCGGCTCCTGCCGGGTGTGCCTCAGCGCCTCGCGCCAGGCCGCCCGGGCCCGCTCGGCATGCCCCAGCTGGCGATGCAGTTCGGCCCGCGCGGCATGGGCCAGGTGGTAATCAGGCAATTGCCCGCGCGCCAGGATCGCCTCGACGGCCTCGAGCCCCGCCTGCGGGCCGTCCCTTCGCGCCAGCGCCGCAGCCCGGTTGAGCTCGACCACCGGCGAAGGCCAGCCACGCTGCAGCACCTCATAAAGCCCGACGATCTCTGTCCAGTCGGTCTGCCCTGCACTTGGGGCCTGGGCATGCACTGCAGCTATCGCCGCCTGCAGGCCATAGGCGCCGAAGTGGCGGCTGCGCAGGGCCTGTTCGACCAGCAGGCTGCCCTCATCGATCAGCGCACGATCCCACAGGCTGCGGTCCTGTTGGTCCAGCACGATCAATTCACCCCGCGCATCGACGCGCGCCCTTTGCCGCGAGGCCTGCAACAGCATCAGCGCGAGCAGGCCGAGCACTTCAGGATCCGGCAGCAGCTGCGCCAGCAGGCGACCCAGGCGTATGGCCTCGTCGCTCAAGGCCTGCTGCATCAGTGCTTGGCCAGCAGACGCCGAGTAGCCTTCGTTGAACACCAGGTATATGACGCGCAGCACGCTGTCCAGGCGTTCGGGCAACTCGGCGAGTCCCGGCACCTGGTAGGGAATGCCCGCATCACGGATCTTGGCCTTGGCGCGCACGATGCGTTGCGCGATGGCCGCCGGGCTCTGCAGGAACGCCCGGGCAATCTGCTCGGTGGTCAGGCCGCAGACCTCGCGCAGGGTCAGCGGCACCTGGGCATCGGCGGACAAGGCTGGGTGACAGCAGGTGAAGATCAGCCGCAGGCGGTCATCGGCGAGCATTTCATCCTCGCTTGGATCTTCTGCCTGGCAATCGAGCATCAAGGCCAGTTGCGCCTGGGACCTGTCGAAGCGCGCACGCCGTCGCAGCGCATCGATGGCCTTGAAGCGGCCGGTCGATACCAGCCAGGCACGCGGGTTTTGCGGGATGCCGTCCCGCTGCCAGCGCTGCATGGCAATGAAGAAGGCCTCATGCAGGGCCTCCTCGGCCAGGTCGAAATCGCCCAGCAAGCCGATCAAGGTCGCCAGGATGCGCCGGGACTCGCGCTTGTAGATCGCCTCGACCTGGACGCGCAGTGCAGCGTCGGCGGCCATCAGTCCGGCATCCGACAGGTCACCACCTCGACCAGGCGATCCAGGCTCTCGCCCCAGCCCCGGTAGAACCCCATTTCCTCGTGGGCACGACAGTCGGCGGCGCTCCAGTGCCAGGCGCTGGCGGTATAGCGGGTCCGGCCCAGCTCTTCCTCGAAGGTGATCACCGCGGTCATGAAAGCCTGGGCAGACGGTACCCAGCCGGGGGAAAAAGCGTCGGTGAACACCAGCCGGCGCGGCGCGATGATTTCCAGGAATACACCCTGGCTGGGATACTCGGTGCCATCCGGGGCACGCATCAAGGTGCGCAGCAGGCCGCCGACCCACAGCTGCATCTCGCATTCGGGGGTGGTCATGCCGTGGGGGCCCCACCATTGCTGGAGCCACCTGGGCTCGGTCCAGGCGCGGAATACCTTGTTGCGCGGCGCATCTATCAAGCGGGTAATGGATAATGGGTGTCGAGGCGCTCCCTGGCCAGGTTGTTCAAGGCTCATTGTCGTGGTTCTCCGTCTGTCAGGGTTGCAGCTCGCGCACTGGACGCACCTCCACACTGCCGACACGCGCTGCCGGGATGCCCTTGGCGATATTCAAGGCTTCATTGAGGTCGTGGGCGTCGACCAGGTAGAAGCCGGCAAGCTGTTCCTTGGTTTCGGCGAAAGGGCCATCGGTCAGGCTCATCTGGCCACCCCGCACCCGCACTGTTGTCGCCGTGCGCACCGACTTGAGTGCCTCGGCCGCCAGCATCCGGCCCGTGCCATGCAACGCCTCGGCGTAGGCGCAGCACTCGGCATCGGCCGGGCTTGCAGGCAGGCTGTGCAGCAGCTCTTCGTCACAATAGACCAGACACAGGTATTTCATGGTCGTCTCCAGCGTGAGCGGAAAGTGCGATTGGCGATAAGGCACCGCGTTTTTTGCCTTCAAGGCTTGAGGTTGAACAACGCTTTCTGGGTTTGCATGTCGAAAGGCGCTGACCAGTGCTCGTGGACCACCTGCCAGGTTGCGCCGCTGCGCCGGTAGCCGACCGTGGCGCGCATGTAGCCGCACTGGCTCTCGTCATCGGCCGGGCCGCAGCGATTGAGCCAGTGGGCAAGCGCCAGGTTGCCATCGGCCTGCACCGACAGCTGCGCGACCTCGAAGACCATCGGCCCGGTGCAATAGCCCATGCACATCTCCCAATGCGCGCGGTAGGACGCCTTGTCCGTGAATTGCAGGGCCTGGATCGCGTCGAACGCGACGATGTCATCGGCATAGGGCGCGGCGATGCCTTCAAGGTCGCGGTCGCGCACCGCCTGGACCCAACGCTCGATCAATTGGCGGATTTCGCTTTCGGCTGCGCTGTTCATCGTCTCTACCTCCGACCAGTCATGAATGGGCGCCAGGTGTGCGGCGCGCTCATGAAGTGGTCGAATGGCAGGGACGGTTTTCGACAGCTCGGCTCGAGAAGATGTGCCGTCCGGGAGCACTCAGGCCCTGGAAGCCCTTCGAATCTGTCAGCCTTGCACGACACTCAACGAACAAGGCATCTGCTACACGCTACCCTTCATCACATCCCCTCCCCATCGCCCGGTATTCCAGCGTATGGATCTGTCCCTGGTGATCCTCGTACGTCATGGTGGCCGGTACCACTACGCAGACGTCGGGGATCGTCGAGAGGCTGATGACGCGCTTGATGTCCAGATCGACGGAGTAGTCGTATTGCTGGACAACCGGCTGGCTGGGGGTTGCGGGAGGGTCGTCGGCGAGGGCGAACGAGGACAGGCCAAGCATTGCAAGCATCAGGAAGGGTTTCATGGTAGAGGCCTTGAAAGCAATCAAGCGAGCGATTGACTTCATGTGCCACAGTGGCGCGGAGAAGTTGTCATATCAACTGCAAGAGATGACACGAAGTACCGCTCCCGCTGGGTACTGCCGGGGATGGCTACAGTCTACTCCTGGCTTGGCTGGCGGGAAGTCTGCCAGCCACCTTCATTTTGTCTGCCTGTGACAATACTGACGACCGCCGCTCGACAACCTTCGGCGAGCCCTGTAAAAGCCGCATTCCAGAGCCACAGCAGGAAAATCCACTTGTCCGAGTTGCATATCGACCCGTTGGTCGGAGCCGAGCGCGGCTTGCTCGATCGCTTCTATCGCCAGCATCGTTCACGCATGCGCGCCAGTGCCGAGGGGCAGTTGTGGGTCGCCCGCGCACCTGGCATCGTCGGCGGCCTGTGCTTGAGCCAAGTGCCTGGCGGGTGGTGGCTGACCGGGCTGTTCGTCGCCCCGCAGCAGCGGGACCAGCAGGTCGCTTCGCAGCTGGTCAACGCGGCGCTGGCCAGCCTCGACCATGACGTCTGGCTGTTCTGCCACCCCGAGCTGGTGGCGTTCTATCAACGCCTGGGTTTCGGCCCGAGCCTTTGCCTGCCGCCGGTACTTGCCGACCGCCTGGCTCGCTACCAGCGCACCAAGCCTTTGGTGGCGCTGGAGCGGGCTCGGCCGCTGGCAGATCGCAGCCTGGAAAACGGCCTCTCGGGCTAGCCGGTTTCCAGCCGGGATGGCCGTGACTTATCGCGCAGTGGTCTCGTGGGCGTCCGGGCTGGCTTTCTGCGACTGGTCATGCCCCAGCACCGTCTTGTGCCTGGCGGGTGCGGCACCCTGGTCCGGCGCCTTCTCGCCCTTGTCCTTGCCCTCGGCGGACATGTGCTCTATCACCGCATTCATCTCGGCGCCCAGCAACAGCACCGCCGCAGAGATATAGAAGTACAGCAGCAGCACGATGATCGCCCCGATGCTGCCATACATGGCGTTGTAGTCGGCGAAGGTCTTGACGTAGTAGCCGAAGCCCAGCGAAGCGACGATCCAGACCACCACGGCCAGTACCGAGCCTGGCGTGATGAAACGGAAGTTCTGCTTCACGTCGGGCATGACATAGTAGATCACCGCCACCGCGATCATCAGCAACAGTATGATCACCGGCCAGCGCAGGATGGTCCACAAGGTGACAATGAACTCCTCCACGCCGATCTGCGAGGCGATCCACTCCATGACCTGCGGGCCGAGCACCATCAGCGCGGCCGCGGCCAGCATCATCCCGGCGATGCCGATGGTGTAGACCACCGACAAGGGGATACGCTTCCACACCGGACGGCCTTCCGGCACGTCGTAGGCGGCGTTCATCGCGCTCATCATCAGGCGCACCGCAGCAGAGGCGGTCCACAGGGCGATGACGATACCGATTGAAATCAGCCCGCCCTTGGACTGCTGCAACTGGTCGATGACCGGGTTGACCAGGTCCAGCGCCTGGGGCGGCAGGACCAGCTCGGATTGCAGGCGCAACCAAGAGAAGAAGTCCGGCAGGTGCAGGAAGCCGATCAAGGCAATGAGAAACAGCAGGAAGGGAAACAGCGAGAACAGCATCTGGTAGGCCAGCGCCGAAGCGTAGGTCGACATCTCGTCGTCGAGAAACTCATTGACCGTGCGGATCAGCACACGGTGCAGGGGCAGGCCTTGCAGAACGGGGAACATAGAGCGTCTCCTTTCGCCGCTTGATTGTCGTCAGGACAGATCGATACCAGGAAAATGCGTGATAACACGCGGGTCAGTCCGATAGACCATGATCCTGGCGTGACTACTCATCAGCCGCGTATGAAAACGGCCACCCGCAGGCAGCCGTCAGGGGTACTGTCGACGCCTCAAGGCTTCTTGACCGCATCCTTGACCTTGCCGACGGTTTGCTGGGCTTCGCCCTTGACTTCCTGAGCCTTGCCTTCGGTTTTCAGTCTCTCACTACCGGTAACCTCGCCAACGCCTTGCTTGACGTTACCGGCCGCTTCATTGGCCAGGCCTTTGGCTTTGTCTTTGGTACCACTCATGGGAATGCTCCTGAAAGGTAAAGGCACTGATCGGTGCCGACATAGAATCGACCCGCGCGCTTTGCGCAGAGTTTCATTTTTTTTCAGCTCTGGCCGAACGGCAAACAAACGTGCGAATACCGCACCAAACCTTTTGGCACGCCTGCGCAAAACCCTGGTGCTTCCCTAGAATCCGGGCAAGTGCAGCAGTGCTGCTACATAAAAACAACAGCTATCGGAAACCTCACATGCGCCTTGCACCCGTATTGGCAGCCTTGCTGCCATTGCTTCCCCTGTCCACTTTCGCTCAATCCACCGATATCAAGGTGTTGAGCGTCGACCGCTACGACGATGACGAGCGACCCGGCAGCCTGCGCTGGGCCATCGACACCAACAACCGGAATCCCGGCCACTACCGCATCGAGATCCAGGCGGTGGGACAGGCCCCGTATGTCATCCGCCCTACCCGCGCCCTGCCCGCCATCAAGGGCCCGGTGCAGATCAGCGGGAGCGCCTGGGCGCGCGATGGCCAGTATGTCGCGATTGACGGCTCGTCCTATATCAAGGGTGAAGGTGCCCATGCCTGTCCTGGCGCCCTGCCCGGCCAGTACGGCACCAATGTACGTA
>JAQZAY010000154.1 GCA_029239415.1 Pseudomonas sp.
TCGGTGCCAGGGTCAGCGATACCACCACGGAGATCAGGATGGTGAACGTGGCCGTCAGCGCGAACTCCTTGAACAGCCGCCCGACCACGCCGCCCATGAACAGCAGAGGGATGAACGCGGCGATCAGCGAGAAGCTGATCGACACCACGGTAAAGCCGATCTCGCCCGCACCCTTGATCGCGGCGGTACGGCCGTCGTCGCCGGCCTCCAGGTGACGGTGGATGTTCTCGACCACGACGATGGCGTCATCGACCACAAAGCCTACTGCAATGACGATGGCCACCAGGGTCAGGTTGTTCAGGCTGAAGCCGGACACATACATCAGCGCGCAGCTGGCGACCAGCGAGACCCCGAGCACGCTGGACACCACCAGGGTCGCCGCCCACTGGCGCAGGAACAGCGCCATCACGCCGATCACCAGCGCCACGGCGATCACCAGCGTCAGCTCGACCTCGTGCAGCGAGGCGCGGATGGTCTGCGTGCGGTCGTTGAGTATCGACACCTCGACCGAGGCGGGCAGCATCTCCTGAAGCCGCGGCAGTGCCGCTTGCACCCGGTCCACGGTGTCGACGATGTTCGCCCCGGGCTGGCGGAACACCACCAGGTTCAGCCCGGGCTGCTCACCGGACCAGGCCTTGACGTAGGCGTTCTCGGCGCCCCTGATCACGGTCGCGACGTCCTGCAGGTGCACGGGGGCGCCGTCGCGGTAGGAGACGATCAACCGCGCGTAGTCCTCGGGGTGAAACAACTGGTCGTTGGCGGCGAGCGTCGACACGCTGTGCTCGCCGTACAGCGCTCCCTTGGCCAGGTTCAGGCTGGTCTGCTGGATGGCCTGGCGCAGGTCGGCCAGGGTCAGGCCGATGGCCGCGAGTTTCTCGGGCTGCGCCTGGACCCGGATGGCCGGGCGCAGCTGGCCGGTGATGTTGATCAGGCCGACCCCGTCGATCTGGCTGAGCTGGCGGGCCAGTAGGGTCTCGGCGTAGTCGCTGAGCTCGTTGCCGGGCATCTGCGCGGAGCTCACGGTCATCACCAGTACCGGGCTGTCGGCCGGATTGACCTTGCGCCAGGTGGGCGGGTTGGGCAGGTCCTGGGGCAGGCGGGCAGTGGCGGTATTGATCGCCGCCTGGACCTCCTGGGCCGCGGTGTCGATGCTCTTGTCTAGGCTGAACTGCAGGATCAGGTTGGTCGAGCCCAGGGCGCTGCTGCTGGTCAGCTGGGTCATGCCGGGGATGGCGCTGAACTGCACTTCCAGTGGCGTCGCCACCGACGACGCCATGGTCTCCGGGCTGGCGCCGGGCAGTTGCGCGGTTACCTGGATGGTGGGGAAATCCGCTTCCGGCAGCGGTGCCACCGGCAGGCGTGAAAAGGCCACGGCGCCGAGCAGCACCATGGCGAAGGTCAGCAGCAAGGTCGCCACCGGGTGATCGATGCACCAGGCCGAGACGCCAGTGCGCCCCGTCATGGCAGGCCCCCGCGCTCGACGACATCGGTGCCTGCCGGCGCCTCGGACGCAATGTCGACCCGCGCACCGGGCTTGAGCCGCGACTGGCCGTCGAGCACCAGGCGGTCGCCCGCGTTCACCCCGGAGATGATGCTCAGGTCACTGTCCTGATGCAGCACCTTGACCGGCACGCTCTTGACCGTGTCGCCCTCCACGCGATAGACAAACTGCCCCTCGATGCCCCGTTGCACCACTGGCGGCGGCACCACCAGGACGCCCTTGTCCACCGCGGTGCGCAGCTTCACGGTGACCAGCTGGCCGGGCCACAGGCGCGCATCGGCGTTGGCGAACTCGGCCTTGGCCCGTACCGTGCCGGTGGTAGCCGAGACCTGATTGTCGATCAACGCCAGGCGGCCTTCGCCGAGCAGGATGCTCTGGCCGTCGGCGTCCAGGTAGGCCTGCACCATGGCGGGTCGTGCAGCCTTGAGCAGGTCCTGGAGGGTGGGCAGCATCTGCTGGGGCAAAGCGAACTCGACAGCGATCGGGTCGATCTGGGTCACGCTGAACAGTCCTTGGGTATCTGCGACGCGCAGGAAGTTGCCCTCGTCGACATTGCGAATGCCGACCCGCCCTGTGACCGGTGAGCGAATCTGCGTGTAGGAGAGCTGGACCTGGGCATTGGCAATGGCTGCCTGGTTGCCTTTGACGGTGGCCTGCAGCTGGTTGTACAGCGCCTGCTGCTGGTCCAGGGTCTGGCGTGACACGCCGTTGTCGGTGCTGAGCAGCCGGTAGCGCTTGAGATCGACCCCGGCCACCTGCAGTTGCGCCTGGCTCTGGCCAAGCTGGGCGCGTGCCTGCTCGAGACTGGCGCGGATCGCCCGGTCGTCGAGGGTGGCGAGCAGGTCGCCGGACTTGACCCACTGTCCCTCCTTGACCAGCACCTGGGTCAGCACGCCCTCGACCTGCGGGCGCACCTCGACGCTGTGCAACGACAGCACCGAGCCGATGGCGGCAGTGAAGCGGGGCACATCCTGCTCGACCACGCTGACCACCCGTACCGGCACCGCGGCCTGGACGCGGGCGGCGGGTGCGTCCTGGCGCTGGGCCAGCCAATAGGCGAGCACGCCAGCGGCCATGGCCAGCGCGGCAATCAAGAGAAAGCGGGACGAACGTCGCATGCAGATTGCACCTGGCCATCAAAGCTTTTCGCAAGCTTCAAGCTTTGGGCTTCAAGTCGCAAGCTGCAAGAAAAAGCGTATCGCATGCTCGCGCCATTCAGCCTCCGGCTTGCCGCTCAGCGTTCGGTGAAGACGGCGGTGCGGGCCGCCACGATCAGGCAGTCGGTGAGCTCTGGCGAGGAAAACTTGGTGAGCACCGCGTTGGCGCCCGCGGCCTTGGCCTTTTCGCTGTTCATGGCGCTGTCCAGCGAAGTATGCAAGAGCACGTAGAGATGCTTGAAATCAGGTGTTTCGCGCAAGGTGCGGGTGAAGGCGTAGCCGTCCATCTCCGACATCTCGATGTCCGACACCACCAGGTTGATTTCCTGGTCGGTGCCCTGCAGCTCCAGCAGAACGTTGATCGCGTCCTTGGCGCTGCGGGCGGTATGGCACTCGATGCCCAGGTTGCGCAAGGTGTGCACCGACTGCTGCAACGCCACCTGGCTGTCGTCGACCACCAGGATGTTGGCAGCCGCGAGCAGGGCGGCGTCTTCGCTGCCGAGCGCGCGGGTGGGTAGATCGCGCGGCGCCGGTGTGATGCCGTGGATGACCTTTTCGATGTCCAGCACTTGCACCAGGGTATTGTCGACCCGGGTGACCCCGGTGATGAAGGCCTTGTTGCCCGACCCGAACGGTGGCGGCTTGATGTCGGTGCTCTGGCAATGGATGATCCTGCTCACCGCCTGCACGTGCAGGCCCTGGCGTGAGCGGCTGATGTCGGTGACGATCAGGCAGCCGCCATCAGGGTCGGCCAGTGGTCGCTCGCCGATGGCCCGCGACAGGTCGATCACCGAGAGTGCGTTGCCGCGCAGGGTCGTCACCCCTTTGACGTGCGGATGCGACTCGGGCAGCTTGGTCAGCGGCGGGCAAGGGATGATCTCGCTGACCTTGAGCAGGTTGATCGCCATCAGCTTGCCGCTGCGCAGGGTGAACAGCAGCAGGGACAATGCGTCCGCGCGGGCAGTTTGCTTGGCCATGGTGGGGTTCTGTCGGTGGGATAGATACCGGGTTATCGGCCCCTCTGGGCAAGGCTTTAGCGCAGTGATGCCTTCTTCGCTGGATCACCGCTCGCGCAATGCCTCCCTTGCCCGGTTCAGCGGCTTGACCAGGTAGTCGAGGATGGTCTTCTCTCCGGTACGGATATCCACCGTGGCGATAGCAAGGCTGACTCATCCGACCAGTTTTGCAAGCGCATCAAATAAAACTGCGGCAAATAAGGACGATGTGAATTGACCGAGCATCGCTCGCTCTCTCAGCGCAGGCCCAGTCGCTTTGCAAGCCGGCTGAGATTGGCCCGGTCCAGGTCCAGCTCACGCGCAGCGGCGGCCCAGTTGTGTTCATGGCGTGCCAGGCATTGCTCGATCAACCGACGTTGGTAGATATCCGTAGCTTCTCGCAAGGTACCTTCGATGCGGGCAGTGGGCACGCTGGCCTGAGGCTCGCGTTGCACGCTCGGCGGTACGTTGCGCAGGTCCAGGTCGGTGGCTTCGAGGGTGAGGATGCGCGGGCGCTCGGGATGCTGGCCTAGAGCCTTGAGGGCAGAGCGCCCGATCAGGTGCTCCAGCTCGCGCACATTGCCCGGCCAGTCGTAGGCCAGCAAGGCGGCCTGCGCGCCGGCACCCAGGCGCAAGCTGTTCAGGCCCATGCGCGAACGGTTCTGCTCGAGGAAGAAGCCCGCCAGCAGCAGCACATCGCGGCCCCGTTCGCGCAGGGGCGGGACCTGCAGAGGGTAGACGCTGAGGCGATGGTAGAAGTCGGCACGGTAGCGGCCGCTTCGCACTTCCTCGACGAGATCGCGGTTGGTGGCGGCGATCAGGCGCACGTCCACCCGGTGCTCGCGGTCCGAGCCCAGGCGCTGCAGTTGTCCGCTCTGCAGCACCCGCAGCAGCTTGGCCTGCACCGGCAGCGACAGCTCTCCCACCTCATCGAGGAACAGGGTGCCGCCATTGGCCAGCTCGAACTTGCCTCGGCGCTCGACATGGGCGCCGGTGAAGGCTCCGCGCACGTGGCCGAACAGTTCGCTTTCCACCAGGGTGTCGGGCAGCGCCGCGCAATTCAGGCTGATCAGCGGCTTGTCGGCTCGCCCGCTGGCCTGGTGCAAGGCCTGGGCCACCAGCTCCTTGCCGACGCCCGTTTCACCGGTGATCAGTACCGTCAGGTCGCTGCTGCCGACCAGGCGGATTTCCTCGACCAGGCGCTTGTGGGCCGGACTCTGGCCAATCATTTCCTTGTGCTGCTGGCCGCTTGCCTGGCGATAGACCTCGGCGCGCTGGCGTTCGTCCTCGGCGCGCAGGGCCAGGCGGTCGATACGCTCGGCCACGGTCACCGTGGCCGCGGCCAGGCTGGCGAACGCTTGCAGGGCGTCAAGCTCGAGCGCCTGGAACTGGCCGGGCGCCAGGGCATCGAGCGTGACCAACCCCCAAGGCTGTTCGTCGACGAACAGCGGGCAGCCCATGCAGTCATGCACCTCCAGGTGCGGGTGGTCGGCCTCGGCCAGCCCCTCGACGAGGCCGTCGTAGGGATCGGGCAAGTCGCTGTCGCTGGCAAAGCGCGTGGGCTCGCGCCGGCTGAGCAGAATCTCGAAACGCGGGTGCTCGCTCACCCTGAAACGCCGTCCCAGGGTGTCCGCCGACAGACCGTCGACCGCCAGCGGCACCAGCCATTCACCCTCCAGTCGCAGCAGGGCTGCGGCGTCGCAGGGCAAGAGACCGCGCATGGCCTGCAGCAAGCGTCGATAGCGCTCATGCTCAGGCAGATCGCGGGACAGGTCGCTGACCAGGGGCAGCAGGGCAGTGAGCAGGGGCTTTGCGGTCATAAAGACTCCTTTTGGTCATTCGGACTATATAGCGTCCTAGGTCTTTTTGACTTGATCTGCGGCAAGGGCCTGGATTTGCGGACCTCAGGAACTGGCATGAATCCTGATATAGCCATGGCAACCTTTTCGATGTTCACGGCTCAGGAGATGCTGCCATGCTCAACGCCCAACAACGCGCGATCGTCAAAGCCACCGTTCCCCTGCTGGAAAGCGGCGGTGAAGCGCTGACCACCCATTTCTACAACATGATGCTCAACGAGCATCCCGAAGTGCGCCCGCTGTTCAACCAGGCCCACCAGGCCAGTGGCGCCCAGCCGCGCGCCCTGGCCAATGGCGTGCTGATGTACGCCCGCCACATCGACCGGCTCGAGCAACTGGGCGGGCTGGTCGGCCAGATCATCAACAAGCACGTGGCGTTGCAGATCCTGCCGGAGCACTACCCGATCGTCGGTGCCTGCCTGCTGCGCGCCATCGAGGAAGTGCTGGGCAAGGACATCGCCACGCCCGAAGTCATCGATGCCTGGGGCGCGGCGTACGGGCAGCTGGCCGATATCCTGATCGAAGCGGAAGAGGGGCTGTATCGCAGCAAGGCCGAGAGCACCGGCGGCTGGCGGGGGACCCGCGAGTTCCGCCTGGTGCGTCGTGTCGAAGAGAGCAGCGAGATCGTCTCGTTGCACCTGGCCCCGGTCGACGGGCAGCCCGTGCTCAAGGCAGAGCCTGGCCAGTACATCGGCCTGCAGCTGTTCATCGAGGGTGTCGAGCACCGTCGCAATTACTCGCTGTCGGCGCTGTGCACGGGCGATGAGTACCGTATCAGCGTCAAGCGCGAAGCGGGCGGCAAGGCGTCCAACTACTTGCATGAGCAGCTGAAGGTAGGCGACACGCTGCAGCTGTTCCCGCCGGCGGGCGACTTCACCCTGGTGCCGAGCGCCAAGCCGCTGGTGCTGATCAGCGGCGGCGTGGGCATCACCCCGACCCTGGCGATGCTTGAAGCTGCGCTGGACAGTGGCCGGCCAGTGCACTTCATCCACTGTGCGCGCAATGGCACGGTGCATGCCTTCCGCGACTGGATCGATGCCCAGGCCGCGCGTCACCCGCAACTCAAGCGCTTCTATTGCTATGCCGAGGATGACGGCAGCGCCCAGGCTGACGCCGTGGGGCTGCTCAGCCAGGAGCAACTGGGCCAGTGGCTGGGACAGGAGCGGGACGTGGATGCCTACTTCCTTGGGCCCAAAGGCTTCATGGCTGCGGTGAAGCGTCACCTGCAGGCGCTGGGCGTGCCCGAGAAGCAGAGCCGCCATGAGTTCTTCGGGCCGGCCGAAGCGCTGGCATGACAGCACGGGCTGCTTGATGAAGCAGCCTTGTGCCAGGACGCCGGACCGAACGAAACGGTCGGCGTCCCGGTACCAGGCTGCTGCCGCACGCAACAGATCGCAACGCACAGGCCTGCACCCGCAGGCCGCACTCGTATCTTCCTTTCTGTTTAATCCTTCCTTAATGACTGTAACCTTCACTGCCGGGTAATATCACCGTGCGGCGCTCGCTGCATTTTTTCTGCCCGGCACGATGAACCGGCGTGGGGCCGCCAGGTCAGAGACCTGCGGATTGGCCCGCGCAGTGGGCATTGCCATCGCCAGGCGCAGCCACTCTCCATCGAAGGAAACGGCAATGATCGAACAAACCTCCCGGCTGAATCGGGAAAGGCGCTTTCTCGTGCTGCTGGGCATCATCTGCCTGGCGCTGATCGGCGGAGCCTTGTACATGCAGGTCGTGCTCGGCGAGGCGCCATGCCCTCTGTGCATCCTGCAGCGCTATGCCTTGCTGCTGATCGCCGTGTTCGCGTTCATCGCCGCGGCGATGCCCGGCCAGCGCAGCCTGACGCTGTTCGAAGGCCTGGTAGTGGTCAGCGCCCTTGGCGGAATCATTGCAGCCGGCAACCATGTGTATATACTCGCCAACCCCTCGGTCAGTTGTGGCATCGACACCCTGCAGCCTATCGTCGACGACCTGCCCTTGGCGCGGGTCTGGCCCTTGGCCTTCCAGGTCGATGGATTCTGCTCCACGCCCTATCCGCCGGTAATGGGGCTTTCCCTGGCGCAATGGGCGCTTGCAGCGTTCGTGCTGACGGCGATCCTGGTGCCCCTGGGCATCTACCGCAACCGACGTCGGGGTTAGACCAAAGTCCTGGGTCATGCAAGCCTGCCGAGGAGCTTCCCGGCGACCAGAAGTTTCCCGGCAGACCCTGCACTATCCCGGTAAACCCTTGCGGCACAAGGCCTGCAGGCCTGTCGCAAGGGGTGCGACAAATTGTCCCAAAGCTGATTTTTTGAGCGCCATTGTTACAGATCCTGTAAAGGACTGTTGCTCAATAAGTCATAGTCAAGGGTTGGCGACCTATCTACAATCGCCCCCAATTTCCGTTCGGCACTGCTTGCGAGTCGCAGGATTAAAGGGGGCCAAGGCTCTTTTTTGCTGACTTCGACAAGTATCGCCCACGGCGATACCGGGCGGACCCCCCTCCGCGATTTCCCGCACCAAACGGACTTGGTCTGAAATCAGGCCCTTGGCCTTCGAAATCAACAAAAGTACCGTAGACCCGCTCTATGCCGCGCACCTTGCAGTCGGACGCCTGGCATGAGCGATTCGCCCCAAATGCTGACGCTTGGCAGGACGAAGTGTTGGCGACCAAAACACCAAATTGCATTGAAGCAAGCTGATCTAGAGGTCGTGAGATGAGTAAAAAGCGTTACCCCAGACTGTTTGGCATTCTGCCCTTTTTAGGCATGCTTTTACTC
>JAQZAY010000155.1 GCA_029239415.1 Pseudomonas sp.
CGCACGCGCAGAAGCCCGCGGGCGCTTCCGCCAGGCCAGTACTCCTATGTGCCGGCCTCGATGCTGAGAACTGAGGAACTGGCGGCCTTCGTAGGTCCGCTTGTCTCCCCCGCACTGATCGAAACAACCCGGAACGGTCGGCGCGTCCACCGCCGCGATTCCAGACTGAGGGGCTAAAGATGACCACTTTTCAACAGCGCTTTTCTGCGCTGACGGGATCGGCTTGCCCGGAGAAAGCCACAGAGCTGTTTTACGTGAGCCACCCCAAAGCCGAACGCGCCTTGCTGGGGCCATTCCTGAGCCATGCCGATGCGGAGTGCGGGCGCGTGGTGCTGCGCAGCGCTGACGCCCTGGTGACAGCGTGTCTCGTTGAATCACTGGACGAGCTGACCTACTGGCACGCGGAGAACAATGGCCAAGTTTGCCGGGCATTCGCTGGTGCTGACTGCCTGGGGGTGGAGCATGGCTAAGGTCACGCCTATTCGCCGCAAGAGCGCCGGTGGTCCGCCTGCTAATGGCGCTCACATCGACAGCGCCAGCTATGCCCTGCTGGTGGAAACCCTGGTGGGCTTCTTGGAACTGCGCATTGCCGAGGGTGACGCTGGCCGTCACAGCATCGAGCTGGAGCGTCTGACCAATCAACTGGAGCGGCTGGCCAAGCGCTTTACGCCACCCCAGGGGGCCGCATGACTGACGCGACGATCCTTTTCCGTAACGCTCTCCAGTCGGCCTACGGGACGCTTGATTGGCTACCCCTGGACGATGGCGAAATTCACCGCTTTCACGTCCCCGGCGACAAGCCCGGCACGCTCAATGGCTGGTACTGCCTGTTTGCCGATGGCATCGCCTCGGGTGCGTTTGGGAGCTGGAAGACAGGCGGCACCAGCACATGGTGTAGCCGTGAGCCGGTCGATGCCCGAGAGGCCGAGCAGGTGCGCCAGCGCATCGAGCAGGCCCGACGCCAGCGGGAAGCCGAACGGCAGCGGCGCCAGCTCAAAGCAGCGGGCTTGGCGCAACGCTGGTGGCGTGATGCGCGGCGCTCTGACCCGGCCCACCCCTACCTGGTCGCCAAGGGCATTCGTGCCCACGGTCTGCGCCAGCGCGGTGACGACCTGCTGATTCCGCTGTACGCCGGCGGTGTGCTGGTAAACCTGCAACGGATCGCCCCGGACGGCGACAAACGCTTCCTGTATGGGGGCCGGATCAAAGGCGCCTATTCGCCACTGGGCCGGATTACCTTGGGCAACCCGCTGTGCATCTGCGAGGGCTGGGCCACGGGCGCGACTCTGCACGCTAGCGGCTACACCGTCGCGTGCGCAATGAACGCCGGGAACCTGAAGGCGGTGGCGCTGGCGCTGCGAGCCGCCCATCCGGACACGGAAATAATCATCGCCGGCGACGACGACCGACAGACCGAGGCTGATGGCAAGGGAAACCCAGGGCGTACCGCCGCCAATGAGGCCGCAGTCGCGTGCGCCGGTCTGGTGACCTTCCCCGAGTGGCCAGCCAATGCGCCGCTAACCCTTTCCGACTTCAACGACCTCGCTGCCTGGAGGTGCCGCCATGCGCCCGCCTGATACCAATGTCATCAACCTGCGCCCCGAGGCACCTAAGGTGGAGCCTGACCGCCCGTGCTGGGGCGTGTACGAACACTGGGTGACCAATGAGAAGGGCCGTAGGCTCAAGCCCGGCGTGTACTGGCACGGCTTCAAACGCAGCGCCAGCGACGATGACAGCGATGACGACAAGGGCGACCGCCCGATCACTGACGAGTGGGTCGCTACGCCCGTGATTGTCGCCGCTCGCACAACCAATAGCGACGACGGCAGCGAAGGCCGGTTTCTGCGCCTGCTCACCGAAAGCGGCCCCAAGGAGTGGATCATTCCCATGGAGGTGTTCGGCGGGAGCGGAGAAGACGCTAGACGCACGCTGTTCGGCATGGGCGTCATCATCGCCCTGAAGAAACGTGGCCAGTTCATGGAGTACCTGCTGGACCAGCGCCCTGCAGAGGTGTTCGCCACCACCTGCCGCCCTGGCTGGCATGAGTCAGGCGCCTTTGTGCTGCCTGGGCGAACCATCGGCAGCGACAAGGTGCGATACCAGGCCAGCGCCAAAGGACAGAATCTTTTCAGTGTACGCGGCAGCCTGGAGGGCTGGAAGGCCGAAGTAGCGGCCAAGTGCGAGGGTAACCCTGTGCTGACTCTGGCCATCGGTTGCGCCCTCGCTGGCCCTCTGCTGAGCCTGGTGGGCGTCCTGGGTGGCGGCGTCCACCTGGTGGGCGACAGTTCCAGCGGCAAGTCGCTGGCGCAATTGATCGGCTCGTCTGTATGGGGTGACCCGGGCATCTTCGCTGCGTCCTGGGACATGACCAAAGGCGGACTGGAGATCGAGGCGTCCAGCCGCAACGACACCATGCTGCCCCTGGACGAGATCAAGCGGGCTGACCCAAAGCGCGTACAGGAAATGGCCTATTCGCTCGCCAACGGCCAAGGCAAGGGCACCATGACCCGCGACCGGGAAGCCCGCGGCAAACTGAGCTGGCGCCTGCTGGCGCTTTCCAGTGGTGAACGATCCCTATCCGAGCATGCAGCCATCAGCGGCAATGCCGCCCACGCTGGTGCTGAGCTGCGCATGGTCGACGTGAACGCCGGTACCCGCACACACCGCGCCTTCGATGAATTGCACGGCCTGGAGGGCGCCGACTTCCACCGCCAGCTCACGGTGGCCGTAGGAGCTAACCATGGGCACATCGGGCCGGCATTCGTAGAGAAGCTGCTGGCCAGCGATGACCGCCCCGGTCTGCTGGAGGACTTCGCCGGCATCCGCGCCCAGTTCGTCGAGGACAACGCCCAGGCCGGGCGGGTGGCGGATCGCTTCGCGGTGATCGCATTGGCAGGCGAAATGGCGATTGCCTATGGCCTGCTGCCCTGGACGCCCGGCACCGCTCTGGCCGACTGCCAGTTGCTGTACGGCGAGTGGTTGAGCCGGGTGGGCGGTGGCAACGCCGAGGACCGCCAGATCTTGGCCGGCATCCTCGACTTCATCGACAAGCACGGCAGCAGCCGGTTTTCGGACGTAGAAGACCAGACGCCGGACACCAAGGTGTTCAACCGCGCTGGGTACTGGGAGGTGGTTGGCACCAAGCGCCTGTATCTGTTCAACAAGTCCGCGCTGACCGAAGCCGCGCATGGGCACGGACTGGCGCGCGTCGTGAAGGCGCTGGAAAGCGCGGGGGCTCTCGCCAAGCACGACACCGACCGGGACAGCCGCAGGACCAAGAAATACCGTCTGCCTGCCGGTGGGTCTGCCCGCCTGTATGTGATCGACCCCGAAGCCACGGACAGTGAAGGCGGTGGCCTATGACCGTCATCACCATCCAACGCCAATGCCCGAATCCACAGGAACCTAAAAACGTGGGGAACAGGGGGAACGGGGGAACAGCCAGCAAATACGCGGCCTGTAGCCGTTCCCCCTTATTAAAGTGTTGGGGAACAGGGGGAACACAACCATGTTTTTGAATATAAGTGCCTGTGCCCTTCCTGATGTTTGGTTATCACTGTTCCCCCGTTTTTCGGGTGGGGAACACGTCCCCCCGCTGGAGGCCCCGGAAACATTGGGTGTTCCCCGCGTTCCCCCGTTCCCCCGATTTTTTTTCACAGACACATTTGGGCGTTACGGAAATCAGGGCGAGGTGACGCCATGAGTCTCCTCGGCGACCTGCTCAATCACATGCCGCCGAACGTTGCTGGCGCTGGCAAACCATCCACGGCGAAACGCGCCACGGATCGTCCACGCCTGGTGCTGGTCGAGCCTGCGCCATTGCCGTCCAGCCCCTACGCCAACGCCGCCAGCGCCACGCCTGAATGGCGCCAGGCCCGCGACCAGTACATAGGCCACGTTATGACCTGCCAAGGCTGCTATGCGCCTGGTAATCGCCATTGCCTGGTCGGAACCGAGTTGCGCGCCATCTACGACAACACGCCCATGGAGACCCGCCCATGACAACCACACCGACCATGCGCCTGTGCGATATCGCCTTGAAGGCAGGTATCAGCGCCAGCACGCAATTCATCACCACCCGACGCATCTGCCGCAACATCAGCCGCAATCTCGATGCGATCCAGGCCGAGCGACGTGCCATGCGCCGCCAGGCGGGCAAGCTGAAAGCATTCCTGCCTTTCACCCGTCAGGCCATTGCCGATCTGGAGGAGCAGGCGCAGACGCACCGATCGGTTGAGCGCGCTAAGGCGCTGGTGGCGCTGGCCGGGTTTGGCCGGTCGCTGCTGCTCGACCAAGGCGGGCTGGCTCAAGCCCTGGGGTTCGGCAACCTGTGCGACCTGTTGAGCGTGAACACCGTGGAGCGCGAGCAGGCCAGGCGGGATGGCATAACTAGCCTGAACGACATGGTGTTCACCCATGCGCTGGAGGACAGCGCAGAGCGCAGAGGGCAAGACTGGAATGACGCGCCGCTGTTCAACGCCTGCCACGCGGCCATGGCGGACTTCATCAGGGATTGTCCCGATGGCGTATTGCCTGACCCGTTCGCACCTGGGGCGCCGTTCGGGCCGAAGCTGCCACCGAAACTGCGGACGGTGTGAGCTATGGCCAAGCCAGAAGTGAAACAGTCTGATTCATCCGTGAAGGCGAAACAGAGGGTTTCAGACGAGCAGCGGCGCCTGGTGCTGAACCTGCGCCGCCGTCACTCGCTACGTGAGGTGGCCGAGATCACCGGCCTGCCGCTGGGAACGGTGAAGACCCTGGTTTCACGCTCCGGGGCGTTCCGCGACAACGAGAAGCACCGCGCCCTGTTCACACTGCCACCGATCAGCGCCAGCACCGAGACGCTGCCAAGCGTACCTGAGCTGCCGCCGCAGGAGGTGGTCACCGGGGACAAGGAAGTGGATGCGGTGCTCTGGCTGCGCTCGATCATTGGCACCGGCCAGGCTGCGCTGATCGACCGTGCCATGGAGGGCGCCAAGAAGATCAGGGCGCCGCTTGATGTGCTGGAGAAGCGGTACCGGGATTACCTGGTGGCCACCAATCCCGGCCACCTGTTCGTCGCCATGTCTTCGTTCGGATTCGCAGACCTGGAGGCGCTAGCCACGCGGGCCATTGAGCAGCAGCGGCTGAGGCTGGAGGGCGCCGCCCGCTTCGGTGACGACCTGCTGGCCGACACCGAGGCGGAGACATTCTGCATCGAGGCACTACGCAGACTGCGGGCTACTGGCCAGTTCGGTGACTTCGACAAGAGCGAAGTGGCTGTTCGGTTCAACGCCCACCCTGAGCTGCTACCCCACACCTTGGCGGATTGCCTGTACGAGCTGGGGTACTGGGACAAGCTCTACCGGCTGCGCAACGCCGTCGACCGGGACGCCAGCGACGGGCCGGCCGAGGCGACGGCGCGGGATTGGTTCGTGTTCGGGCTTCTGGCGCAGATCCGGCCCCGCGACAAGGCCGAGGCTTTGGCGGTGTTCCGCTACCTGGTCGCCAGCGAGCGCGACGACATGGCTGAATCGGAGGCAATTCTTTGCAACCTGATTGGGTAGTCAGGTTATGCCATTAGCACAGATCAACACCAACGGGCATAGCCCACTACCGGCGCCAGCGGCGCCACCGAGAGAGCACGATGAGACTAGAACAAGTCAGGAGGGGCATATGACAACCATTGCCGAACTTGGAATACGGGTAGATAGCGGAGACGCCACCCAGGCTGCAACCGATCTCGATAGGCTAGCGGAGGCCGGCAAGCGCAGCGAGGAGTCAGCAGGCAGGACTGGGCGAGCATGGGAGTCGGCGCTCGCCGGCATGCAAGGCGACACCCGGCAGATCGTGGTGGAACTGCAACAGCTCAACGCCAAGCAGGCTCAACTGGCGCAGCAGATGATCACCGTGGGGCATGCTGTCACCACTGCCTCAACAGCGTTCAGCGGGGCCGCGGCTAACATGACCGCCATGCGCACCGGCGCAGAGAAGGCTGGCCAAGCCCAGACTGTGTTGTCGACTGCGAACGACGCAGCCGCGCAATCTGCGCGCCGATCTGCAGAAGGCGCCGAGCAGCAACAGGCCCGTCTGCTTGGCATTGCAAAGGCCTCACTGGAGGCCAGTGGATACGTTCAGTCGCTGAACCGAGCCACTCAGCAGAGCGTCGAGGTCACTCGCCAGGCAAATACGGTGTTATCAGACCGGGCGAGCCAGCAGGCTGCCATCGCCAGTAGAGCGCAGGCGATCCTAGCCAGCGAGGACAGACTAGCGGTTGCCTCGAAGGTCACCACAGAAGCCCAGCGCGATGAGGGCAAGGCCCTGAGCGAACTGCTAGGCAAGATCGACCCAACAGTGGCTGCCCTGGGGCGCCTGGATGACATGGAGCGCAAACTGCAGGGGTACCGGACTTCGGGCGCGCTCGATGCGGAGACTTTTGGCGAGTACAAAACGAAGCTGGACCAGGCCCGCACTGCGCTGGGCGGCGTGGATGTTGCGCTGGGCAAGACCGGAGTGAGCGCGAAACAGACTGCTGCCGCGATGCGGATGCTGCCGGCGCAATTCTCAGATGTGGTAGTCAGCCTGCAGGCTGGCCAATCGCCGTTGACCGTTTTGCTTCAGCAGGGCGCCCAGGTCAAAGACTCGTTCGGCGGTGTTGGTGCTGCTACCCGAGCAATGGGCGGCTACGTCGCTGGACTGGTGACGCCTGTCAACGCTGCTGCCGCAGCCATTGGAGTTCTAGCGGTTGCTGCCTATCAAGCTGGTAGAGAGCAGGACGCTTTTAATCAAGCGGTGATCATAACTGGGAATTATGCTGGCACGTCCGGCGCCAAGCTGACAGACCTGGCCAAGCAGATCAGCGCTACCGTGGGTACCACTGGTGCTGCCGCGTCGACGCTGGCGCAGATCGCTGGCGCGGGCGATCTCGCCAGCGAGAGCTTCAAGATCGTTGCTACCACAGCGCTCGAAATGGAGAAGGCAACAGGCCGGGCTGTGGATGAAACGCTGGCAGATTTCCGAAAGATCGCTGATGACCCGGTGAAGGCCGCGGAGGAACTGAACAGACGCTATCACTGGCTGACGGCATCCACGCTCGAACAGGTTCGCGCCTTGGTAGACCAAGGTGAAAAAACCGAGGCCGTGAGGATAGTTACGGAGCAGTTCGGCGAGACCATGACCCGTCGAGCGCAGCTCATCAGGGAGGAAATGAGCGGCCTGCCCAAGCTCTTCGATGATATTGGGAGCGCCGCCGCGAAGATGTGGGATGGCATCAAGGGCGTATGGCGTGAGCCGACGCTTGATGACACTGCTGATCGGCTACGCCTGCGGATCAGATTCATGGAAAACATCCCTGAAACGCTGTCTGAGGATGCTCGTAAGCGTGCGGGGTTCGATAAGGCGAAGCTAAACGAGTGGAAGGCCAAGCTGGCCGAAATCGAAGGCCTCTCGAAGCCTGCTACTGGTGTAGTTAGCGCGCAGGGTCAGAGCGACAATGACAAGCTCAATGCGCTGCTCGATCGTGCCGTTCCGAAGGCTGAGAAATTGGCAGATCGCATGAAAGAAATTGATCGGCTCGTGGCCTCGAGCCGTAAGGAGGGGTTTACCGTTACAGATGAACAGGTCGAGCAGCTGCGCGCTAAAGCAAGGAAAGACTTCAAGGAGACGAAGACGCCTACAACTCCGGTCAACCTCACAGATGTGAAAGATTCACGCAATGCCTTGTCCATGATCCTTTCCGACTACCGAGGGTACGAGAAGGAGCTGAGCGCAATCCAGAAGTCTGGCTTGATTTCGCAGGAGGCGGTGTACGCCCAACGGGTGTCCTTGGCCAAGCGGCAGCGTGCTGATGTAACGGGCGCTTACACGGAGGAAATTCAGGCGCTCGAAGAGGCCAAGGGGTTAGCGTCTACCACCGGCGAGCAGCGTATTCAACTTGACCAGCGAATCGCAAAGGCTCGCTCTGACATGGTTCGTGCCCAGCGGGAGGCTGACTCCGAGCTAGCGGTGCTGGCTACGAACGAGCAGGGCAGGCTGGCCAAGCAGGCCCACGCGGTACAAACGTACACCGACGCGCTTGACCAGCAGGTGAGGGCGCTCCAGCTTCAAGGCCAGCGCGCCGCTGACGGCTTGGGCCTGGGAGATCGCCAGCGCGACCTGCTGGACCAGCAGAACGGCATCACCGACCGCACCAACCAGCAGCGCCTGGACCTGGCCAACCAGTACGGCGATGGCTCGCGTGGCATGAGCCTGGA
>JAQZAY010000156.1 GCA_029239415.1 Pseudomonas sp.
CGTTCCAACTACGCTGGAAGTGGGGCGCATTATAAGGGGATTCGAGAGTGCGTCAAGGGTTTATTTCACAAATGTTTCAAATACTTCAGACAACCCCTGTTTCCCGTAATTGCCGCAGCCTATCGGTATCAATTCCCAGGACCTCGCCCAGTACCACGTCGGTGTGCTCACCTAATAGAGGAGGCGCATGGCGGTACTGCACTGGTGTTTCCGAGAGCCGGATAGGGCTGGCCACTTGCGGCACCTCCCCGGCCAATGGATGAGCGAGGCTGACTGCCAACTCCCTTGCCAGGACCTGTGGGTCCTGGAACATCTGAGCCAGATCATTGATAGGTCCACAAGGCACGCCGGCCGCTTCCAGCTGGCTCACCCATTCGGCGGTCGTCTTGAACACTGTAGCCTGGCGGATCAGCACAACCAACTCTGCACGATGAGCCACTCGCTGCTTATTAGTAGCAAAGCGCGGGTCGTCCGCCCACTGCGGTTGTCCGGCGACCTCTGCAAACCTGCGGAACTGCCCATCGTTGCCCACCGTGAGAATGAAGTTGCCATCTGCGGTGGGAAAGTCCTGGTACGGCACGATGTTGGGATGGGCGTTGCCCAGTCGCCGAGGTGGCGCTCCCGTGGTCAGGTAGTTCATGGCCTGGTTGGCCAGGCACGCTACCTGCACATCCAGCAGGGCCATATCTATATGCTGCCCGATCCCTTGCTGGTCGCGGTGAGCAAGTGCGGCAAGAATCGCAACAGTCGAATACAAGCCGGTGAGGATATCGGTCAGCGCGACGCCCACCTTCATCGGGCCTGCCCCATCTTCCCCTTCTGGCCGACCGGTCAGACTCATCAGACCGCCCAACCCCTGGATCATGAAGTCGTAGCCGGCACGCTTGGCGTATGGTCCGGTCTGTCCGAAGCCGGTGATCGAACAATAGACAAGCTTCGGATTGACTGCCTTGAGGCTGCTGTAGTCCAGCCCGTACGCTGCCAACCCGCCCACCTTGAAGTTCTCGATGACGATATCGGACTTGGCCGCCAGTTCGCGGACCAGGCGCTGCCCTTCGGGCTGGGTGAAATCGATGGTCACCGAGCGCTTGTTACGATTGGCGCATAAATAGTAGGCAGACTCACTGGTGTTCTCACCCAAGGCATCCTTGAGGAACGGCGGCCCCCACGCGCGCGTGTCGTCCCCGCTACCCGGGCGCTCGACCTTGATGACGTCAGCCCCGAGGTCGGCAAGGATCTGACCAGCCCAAGGGCCCGCCAGCACGCGCGAAAGGTCCAGCACCCGCAGGTGTGATAACGCACCCATGATCGGCCCCTCTATTAATAGAACGCCTGGATACCGGTCTGCGCACGACCGAGGATCAGCGCATGGACGTCGTGGGTGCCTTCATAGGTGTTGACCACTTCCAGGTTGACCAGGTGACGGGCCACGCCGAACTCATCGGAAATGCCATTGCCACCGAGCATGTCGCGGGCCAGGCGCGCGATATCCAGAGCCTTGCCGCAGGAATTGCGCTTCATGAGCGAGGTGATCTCCACCGCCGCCGTACCCTCGTCCTTCATGCGGCCCAGCCGCAGACAGCCTTGCAAGCCCAGGGTGATTTCCGTCTGCATGTCGGCCAGCTTCTTCTGGACCAACTGGTTGGCGGCCAGCGGGCGGCCGAATTGCTGACGGTCAAGCGTGTACTGGCGCGCGGTGTGCCAGCAAGCCTCGGCTGCGCCAAGAGCGCCCCAGGAGATGCCATAGCGTGCCGAGTTCAGGCAGGTGAACGGGCCCTTGAGGCCGCGTATGTCCGGGAAGGCGTTTTCCTCGGGCACGAACACGTTGTCCATGACGATTTCACCGGTGATGGACGCACGCAGGCCGACCTTGCCATGAATGGCCGGCGCGCTCAGGCCCTGCCAGCCCTTTTCGAGGACAAAGCCGCGGATATCGCCCGCATCGTCCTTGGCCCAGACCACGAACACATCGGCGATCGGGCTGTTGGTGATCCACATCTTGCTGCCACTGAGGCGATAGCCGCCCTCGACTTTCCTCGCACGGGTGATCATCGCACCCGGATCGGAGCCATGGTTGGGCTCGGTAAGGCCGAAGCAGCCAATCCATTCGCCGCTGGCGAGCCTGGGCAGGTACTTCTGCTTCTGCGCCTCACTGCCGAACTCGTGGATCGGCACCATCACCAGGGAAGACTGCACGCTCATCATCGACCGATAGCCCGAGTCGATACGCTCAACCTCACGGGCAATCAGTCCGTAGCACACGTAGTTGAGGCCGCTGCCGCCGTACTGCTCGGGAATGGTCGCACCCAGCAAGCCGACTTCACCCATCTCGCGGAAGATCGCCGGATCGGTCCGCTCATGCCTAAAGGCTTCGAGCACTCTAGGGGCCAGCTTGTCCTGGGCAAAGTGATACGCGCTTTCACGCACCATGCGCTCCTCGTCGCTGAGCTGCTGATCGAGCAGTAGCGGGTCGATCCAGTTGAAGCTTGCCTTGCCTGCCATGAGCGGATTCCTCGAAATGGGCACAGAGTTCCTGTGCCTTGATCCTAGGCGCGAAGCGTGAAGGCGACAAACGAGGATTGCGCATGACCCTGTGAGGATTCAACACTCCGTGCTACCAATTCACGAGTCATTACAACCTGAACAAGTGAGGTACAGGTACATGCGCCGTAAAATACCCAATACCACCGCCTTGATCTGCTTCGAGGCCGCAGCGCGCCACGAGAGCTTTACCAAGGCCGCCCACGAGCTGGCCCTGACCCAGGGGGCAGTGTGCCGCCAGATCGGCGGACTGGAGGCCTTCCTTAATGTGGAGTTGTTCCGCCGCTCGCATCGCGGGGTGAAGCTGACCGAGGCCGGGCTCTCGTACAGCCGCCAGGTTGCCGCTCAGCTGGATGCAGTGGAGCGCGACACGCTCTCGGTCATGCGCCAGCAAGGCGCCAATGTGATCGAGCTGGCGGTAGTACCGACCTTTGGCACCCAATGGCTGCTGCCACGCCTGAAAGACTTCCAGCAGCTGCACCCGGAAGTCACAGTCAACCTGACCAATCGCACACGGCCTTTCCTGTTTGCCGACACAAGCTTCGACGCCGCCATCTATTTCGGCGATGGCGACTGGTCGGGCACCCAGTCCCACCGTCTCATGGGCGAGAACCCGATGCCCGTGTGCAGCCCGGCATTGCTCGAGGGGCAAGCCACCCTCGCCGCCGAGCAGATTGCCCGCTTGCCGTTGCTGCAACAGACCACTCGACCCTACGCATGGCGGCAGTGGTTCGACAGCCAAGGCATGACGGTCGACCGGGACATGACAGGCCCGCGCTATGAACTATTCTCGATGCTGGGCCAGGCCGCCATGCACGAAATGGGCATCGCGCTGATCCCGCCGTTCTTGATCCAGCGGGAGCTGGAGGAGGGCAGACTGGTGATCGCCAATACGCAGGCACTTTCCAGCCCAAAGGCTTATTACCTGATGGTTCCCGAGCGCAAGGTCGAGTCCGCTTCGCTGCGTGCTTTTCGAGACTGGCTGGTCCAGCAGGCCCAACGCTATGCCTCGACCCACCGCGGGCTCATGCCGGCATGATCGTCTAGTCAATTATATTAAACGCCTAAAGATAAGCTTTTGAAAGCAAAGTGAATTTTACTCAAGTTACTAATAAAGCCCCGTAAATGCGGGGGTTTGAGCTGATTGCGACCTCAGTGAACGCGTGGGCGAACTCGCCACGATGCCTGTGCATATTTCTCCTAAGCTGCCATTAGCCTGTGCCGATCGACCGTCCCGGACGCACCATCGGCAGTGCGCTGCTCTACCCATACAAGCACAAGGTCACCCAGGAGATAGGTCGTGCACATTGGTGTTCCTCTAGAAACGCTCGCAGGTGAGGCACGGGTCGCTGCCACCCCGGAAACCATCAGGAAGCTGGTCGCCCAGGGCCACCAGGTCACCGTCCAGCGAGGCGCTGGGGCAGGGGCCAGCATCCTGGATGCTGCCTATGAAGCCGCCGGCGCCTCGATCGGCAGCTCCGCCGATGCGTTCGCAGCCCAGCTGGTGCTCAAGGTCGTCGCACCGCAGGACAACGAGCTTGCCCTGTTCAACCACGGCGCCGTCGTGGTGGGCATGCTCAACCCGTTCAACAGCGAACTGATCGCCAAGATGGCGCAGCGGGGGATCACGGCCTTCGCCCTGGAAGCCGCACCGCGTACCTCTAGGGCCCAGAGCCTGGACGTGCTGTCGTCCCAGGCCAACATCGCCGGTTACAAGGCCGTGCTGCTGGCCGCCCACCACTATCCGCGCTTCATGCCAATGCTCATGACCGCTGCCGGTACCGTCAAAGCCGCCCGCGTGCTCATCCTTGGCGCAGGTGTCGCCGGTCTTCAGGCCATCGCCACGGCCAAGCGCCTGGGCGCGGTGATCGAGGCGTCCGATGTGCGCCCGGCGGTGAAGGAGCAGATCGAGTCGCTTGGCGCCAAATTCATCGATGTGCCCTACGAGACCGACGAGGAGCGAGAATGCGCCGAAGGCGTGGGCGGCTATGCACGGCCAATGCCGCCCAGCTGGATGCAGCGCCAGGCCCAGGCGGTGCACGAACGCGCCAGGCAGGCCGATATCGTCATCACCACCGCGCTGATCCCAGGCCGCAAGGCGCCCACGCTGCTCAGCGCCGAAACCGTGGCGCAGATGAAGCCGGGCTCGGTGGTCGTCGACCTGGCCGCGTCCCAGGGCGGCAACTGCCCGCTGACCGTGGCCGACCAGGTGGTGGTGGTGCAGGGCGTGACCATCGTCGGCCCGACCAACCTGCCGGCCCAGCTCGCAGCCGACGCCTCGGCGCTGTATGCGCGCAACCTGCTGGATTTCCTCAAGCTGATCTGCACGCCGCAGGCCGAGCTGTCGATCAACCTCGAAGACGACATCGTCGCCGCGTGCCTGATGTGCCGCGACGGCCAGGTCATCCGCAAGAACGGGTAAGGAGCAACACAATGCAAGACATGCTGATCTCGGACGGCCTCTACAACCTGATCATCTTCGTGCTGGCCATCTACGTGGGCTACCACGTGGTGTGGAACGTCACGCCGGCCCTGCATACCCCGCTCATGGCGGTCACCAACGCCATCTCGGCCATTGTCATCGTCGGCGCCATGCTGGCGGCGGCGCTCACCGTGACCACGGCCGGCAAGGTCATGGGTACGCTGGCCGTGGCCCTGGCGGCGGTCAACGTATTCGGTGGCTTCCTCGTCACTCGGCGGATGCTGGAGATGTTCAGGAAAAAGGCCGCACGCACCGAGGGGCGCAAGTAAGATGAGCATGAACCTGGTAACACTGCTCTACCTGGTCGCCTCGGTCTGCTTTATCCAGGCCCTCAAGGGCCTGTCGCACCCGAACACCTCGCGGCGCGGCAATGTCTTCGGCATGCTTGGCATGGCACTGGCGATCCTCACCACGGTGGGCCTGATCTACAAGCTGGGGGCCGAGCTAGCGAGCGATGGCATCGGCTACGTGATCCTCGGGCTGCTGATCGGCGGCACGGCCGGCTCGATCATGGCCAAGCGCGTGGAAATGACCAAGATGCCCGAGCTGGTAGCCTTCATGCACAGCATGATCGGCCTGGCCGCGGTGTTCATCGCCATTGCCGCCGTGCTCGAACCCCAGTCGCTGGGCATCGTTGCCAGCATCAGCGAGCCGATTCCCACGGGCAACCGATTGGAGCTGTTCCTGGGCGCGGCGATTGGCGCCATCACCTTCTCGGGCTCGGTGATCGCCTTTGGCAAGCTGTCGGGCAAGTACCGGTTCCGTCTGTTCCAGGGTGCGCCAGTGCAGTTCAACGGCCAGCACAAGCTGAACCTGATCCTGGGTCTCACCACGCTGGCCCTGGGGCTGCTGTTCACCTTCACCGGCCACTACAGCGCCTTTACCCTGATGCTGATCCTGGCCTTCGTGATGGGCGTGCTGATCATCATCCCGATCGGCGGCGCCGACATGCCAGTAGTGGTGTCGATGCTCAACAGCTACTCGGGCTGGGCGGCGGCGGGAATCGGCTTCTCGCTGAACAACTCGATGCTGATCATCGCAGGCTCGCTGGTCGGATCGAGCGGTGCGATCCTGTCGTACATCATGTGCAAGGCCATGAACCGCTCGTTCTTCAATGTCCTGCTCGGCGGCTTTGGTGGCGCCACGGCCGTGAGCGCCGCAAGCGGCAGCCAGGAGGCGCGCCCGGTCAAGTCCGGCTCGGCCGACGATGCCACCTTCCTGCTGAGCAACGCCGACACGGTGATCATCGTCCCGGGCTACGGCCTGGCAGTGGCACGCGCCCAGCACGCGCTCAAGGAGCTGACCGAGAAGCTGACCCACAACGGCGTCACCGTGAAGTACGCGATCCACCCGGTTGCCGGGCGCATGCCTGGGCACATGAACGTGCTACTGGCCGAAGCCGAAGTGCCCTATGAACAGGTGTTCGAGATGGACGACATCAATGCCGAGTTCGGCCAGGCGGACGTGGTGCTGGTGCTGGGGGCCAACGATGTGGTGAACCCGGCGGCGAAGAACGATCCCAGCTCTCCCATCGCGGGGATGCCGATCCTCGAGGCGTTCAAGGCCAAGACGATCATCGTCAACAAGCGCTCGATGGCTAGTGGCTATGCGGGGCTGGATAACGAGCTGTTCTACCTGGACAAGACGATGATGGTCTTCGGCGATGCGAAGAAGGTGATCGAGGACATGGTCAAAGCGGTGGAATAGGGCGCCAATGCCTGGCCTGGCTCCAGGCAAGGCCGGCATTCGACCTTGGTCGCGGGACGGGACGGGGCTAAAACACTAGACTGCGTCTCTAGCTTCAGTAGCCCGAGATAACAATCCATGTACCGTGATCGTATCCGCTTGTCCTCCCTGCACAGCAAGGTAATGAGTGCGGCCGATGCCGCTGGTCTGATCGAGGACGGCATGACCGTCGGCATGAGCGGCTTTACCCGCGCCGGCGAAGCCAAGGCTGTCCCCCTTGCCCTGGCCGAGCGCGCCAGGCACTCGCCCCTGAAAATCAGCCTGATGACCGGCGCAAGCCTGGGCAACGACCTGGACAAGCAGCTGACCGAGGCCGGCGTACTGGCCCGTCGCATGCCGTTCCAGGTCGACAGCACGCTGCGCAAGGCCATCAACGATGGCCAGGTGATGTTCATCGACCAGCACCTGTCGGAGACCGTCGAGCAATTGCGCAACAAACAGCTGACCCTGCCGGACATCGCGGTCATCGAAGCGGTGGCCATCACCGAGCAGGGACACATCGTCCCGACCACCTCGGTGGGCAACTCGGCCAGCTTCGCGATCTTCGCCAAGCAGGTGATCGTCGAGATCAACCTGGCGCACAATGCCAACCTGGAAGGGCTACACGATATCTATATCCCGACCTATCGCCCGACGCGCACGCCGATCCCGCTGGTGCAGGTCGATGACCGCATCGGCAGCACCGCCATCCCGATCGACCCCGCCAAGATCGTCGGCATCGTGATCAGCGAACAACCGGACTCGCCGTCCACCGTGCTGCCACCGGACCACGAGACCCAAGGCATCGCCAATCACCTGATCGAATTCTTCAAGCAGGAAGTGGCGGCAGGGCGCATGACCAATCGGCTCGGACCGCTGCAGGCCGGGATCGGCAGCATTGCCAACGCTGTGATGTGCGGCCTGATCGACTCGCCGTTCGAAGACCTGACCATGTACTCCGAGGTGCTGCAGGACTCGACCTTCGACCTGATCGACGCGGGCAAGATGAGTTTTGCATCCGGCAGTTCGATCACCCTGTCCAGCCGCCGCAACGCCGACGTGTTCGGCAACCTGGAGCGCTACAAGGACAAGCTGGTGCTGCGTCCACAGGAAATCTCCAACCATCCTGAAGTGGTGCGCCGCCTGGGCATCATCGGGATCAACACGGCGCTGGAGTTCGACCTGTACGGCAACGTCAACTCCACCCACGTCTGCGGCACCCGCATGATGAACGGCATCGGTGGGTCGGGGGACTTTGCCCGCAATGCCCACCTGGCCATCTTCGTCACCAAGTCGATCGCCAAGGGCGGCGCGATTTCCAGCGTGGTGCCGATGGTCAGCCATGTGGACCACACCGAGCACGACGTGGACATCCTGGTCACCGAGCAGGGCCTGGCCGACCTGCGAGGCCTGGCGCCACGCGAGCGTGCGCGGGTGATCATCGACAACTGTGTGCATCCGGACTACCGCGGCGC
>JAQZAY010000157.1 GCA_029239415.1 Pseudomonas sp.
GCACTCGACACTAGGCTACCTGGCTCCGAATCAATACGAGCTGAAGGCCGCCTGAAAATCACCGATCAAGGTGTCCGGAAAAAGTTGACCACCGCAGCGCCTGACAGGGCCCTATCGCTGGCAAGCCAGCTCCCACCCAGATCTCAGCAGCCGTCGGTGTAGGCGTGGCTGCGCAAGCAGCTTGTGGGAGCGGGCTTGCCCGCGATAGCGTCCAGACCGTCGCCGCCTGCATCGCGGGCAAGCCCGCTTGCTCCCACAGAAGGCTGAGCTGGTCCGTCAGCTCCCACGGAGGGATGCATTGGTCTGTCAGGTCAGCCCGGCGTATCCGCTTGTGCCTGCGGATGGGCGGTGATGAAGGCCGGATGCCGTTCCGCCAGCGCGACTACCCGCTGGATACGCGGGCAGGCCTCCAGCCCCACGCCGAAGCGCCGGGCCGCGTATACCTGCGGCACCACGAACACATCCGCCCACCCCGGTGTATCGCCGAGACAGTACCCCTCCTCGCCCAACATCGGCTCCATCGCCGCCAGTCCACGACCGATCCAGTGCGCGATCCAGGCCTGCACGTCGGTCTCCTTCACCCCAAGCCCCCGCAGCCGTTGCAGGACAGCCACGTTGTGCAGGGGGTGGACGTCGCACCCAATCAACCCGGCGATGCTGCGCGCCTGGGCGCGGGCCAGCAGGTCGGCCGGCAGAAGCGGCGGCGTGGGCCAGCGTTCTTCCAGGTAATCGAGAATGGCCATGGACTGCGTCAGGACCTGCCCCGTGTCCAGGCGCAGGGCCGGCACGCGGCCTTGCGGGTTGACGTCCAGGTAGCCAGCCTCCTGCTGCTCACCCGTCAGCAGGTTCACAGGGAGCGTCTGAACCTCTACGCCCTTGAGCGCGAGGGCGATACGCACGCGGTACGACGCGGTCGAGCGGTAATAGGTGAACAGCTCCATTCCCAGGCCCTCAGCGCGCCGGCATGACCCTGCCCCGGCACTCGCCGAACCCAATGCTGACCTGGCCCTCGCGCACGCAGCGCGCGCGCAGGGTGACCTCGTCGCCATCCTCGAGAAACTGCCGCCGTTCGCTGTTGGGCAGCTCGACAGGCTGTTTGCCACCTTCGGTCATTTCCAACAGGCTGCCGAACGAACCCGGTTCGGTACCCGACAAGGTGCCCGAGCCGAACAGATCCCCCGGTTGCAACTGGCAACCGTTGACGCTGTGGTGGGCGATCATCTGGGCCACGGTCCAGTACATGCTCGACGCATGGCTGCGTGCCAGACGGTGGGGCGGCAGCCCGGCGGCGCGCATGCGCTCGGTCGACAGCAGCACCTCCAGCTCGATGTCGAACGCGCCCTGGGCCTGGTCCTGGGTGTCGAACAGGTAAGGCAGGGGGGGCGGATCGTCGGCGGGACGCACGGGCTGTGCGCGACGGAACGGTGCCAGCGCTTCGGCGGTGATGACCCAGGGCGACAGGCTGGTCATGAAGCTCTTGGACAGGAACGGCCCCAGCGGCTGGTACTCCCAGGCCTGGATATCCCGTGCCGACCAGTCGTTGAGCAGACACAGGCCAGCCAGATGCTGCCTGGCCTCGGCGATCGGGATCGCCTCACCCAGGGCATTGCCAGACCCGATCCAGACACCCAGTTCGAGTTCGTAGTCCAGCTTGGCGCTTGGGCCGAACACCGGCTGGGCCGCGCCGGCTGGCAAGGTCTGGCCGCAAGGACGTTGCATCGGCGTGCCCGAAGGCCGCAGGGTCGAGGCGCGCCCGTGGTAGGCGATGGGCACGTGCTTGTAGTTGGGCAGCAAGGGGTTGTCCGGGCGGAACAGCTTGCCGACGTTGGTGGCGTGTTGCAGGCCGACGTAGAAGTCGGTGTAGTCGCCGACCCGCGCCGGCAAGTGCATCTGGCAGTCGGCCATGGGGTACAGAGCGTCTTCCAGAAGGCGGCGGTACTCGCTGTGTTCGGCCAGCAGTGCCTGCACGCGCTCGCGCAGGGCCACGCGGGGTGCAGCGCCCAGGGCGAACAGCCCGTTTAGCGTGCCCCCCTCGGTCGCGGCGACGGCCGCCTGGGCCGCGCCGTCGAGCAGGCCGGCCGCCGAGACGGCCTGCAGGTCGAGGATGGCGTCACCGATGGCCACGCCACAGCGCGGCGCCTCACCCGGTCGGCTGAAGATGCCCAGCGGCAGGTTCTGCAGCGGGAAGTCGGCATGGCCATTGGCATGCTCGACCCAGCTGCGGGCAACGGCGGTCTGGCTCATCGATCATCTCCGGTCCGGGGTGAAGGTGCGGGGCAAGGTCGCCCAGCACTGGTCGTAGTCGGGTTGCAATTGAGGGCTGTCCAGAGCCTGACGGCTGGGACGCAAGACCTGGGACGTCTCGAACATGAAGGCCATGGTGTGCGCCAGGTAGTGCGGTTGCAGCTCGACCGCGATCGCCCTGGCGCAGGTGTCGGCATCCGGCCCATGGGCGCTCATGCACGGGTGCAGCGAGGCGCCGCCAGGCAGGAAGCCCTCGGCCTTGGCGTCGTAGGCGCCCTGGATCAGCCCCATGAACTCGTTCATCAGGTTGCGGTGGAACCAGGGCGGCCGGAAGGTATTCTGCGCCACCATCCAGCGGGGCGGGAAGATCACGAAATCCAGGTTGGCCATGCCAGGTACGCTGCTGGGCGAGGTCAGCACGGTGAAGATCGACGGGTCAGGATGGTCGAAGCTCACCGTGCCCAGGGTATTGAAGCGGCGCAGGTCATAGGTATAGGGCACGTTGTTGCCGTGCCAGGCCACCACGTCCAGGGGCGAATGCTCCAGCTCGCAGGCCCAGAACGTGCCGAGGTACTTCTGCACCAGCTGGGTGGGCCGCTCGAGGTCTTCGTAGGCCGCCACGGGGGCCAGGAAATCGCGCGGGTTGGCCAGGCCGTTGCTGCCGATCGGCCCCAGGTCGGGCAGTCGCAGCGGTACGCCATGGTTCTCGGCGATGTAGCCACGCGCCTGGCCATCGAGCAGCTCGACACGAAACTTCAGGCCCCGGGGCAAGACCAGGATCTGCAAGGGTTCGACCTCCAGCACGCCCAGTTCGGTCACCACCCGCAGGCGCCCCTGCTCCGGCACCAGCAGCAGCTCGCCATCGGCGTCATAGCACACACGCTCCATGGAGCGGCTGGCGCAATAGAGGGAAACGCTGACGCCGGCTGGCTGATCGGCCGCCGTCGTGGCCGCCATCGGCAGCCACCCGTCGAGGAAGTCGGTCGGCGCGTCGGGCACAGGGTGAGGCCCCCACCGCAGACGATTCGGCGTGCCCGGCGGCAAGGCATCGGCGAAGGGTTGGTGGGCCAGGCGCTCGAAGCGTGGATGCAAGGCAGAGGGGCGGATGCGATACAGCCAACTGCGCCGCTGCTCGGTGCGCGGCAGGGTGAAGGCGGTGCCTGAGAGTTGCTCGGCGTAGAGCCCGTAGGGCGCTCGCTGAGGCGAGTTCTGCCCGATCGGCAACGCGCCGGGGAGCGCCTCGCTGGCGAACTCGTTGCCCCAGCCACTCTGGTAGCGAATGTCCGAAGACGCGCTGGCTGTCATCTGTACCTCCGTGCGCCGGAAAGCCCAGCTGCGGGTGGATGCTCGCACTGACGCGTGACGCATCGTACGAGTGCATTGTATTTATCGTAAATAGATTACGATAAACGTAATTTGCTCGGCACCGATCGTCAAGCTATAAAGGCGACCCCTGACTCGCTGGATGTTCTGCCCATGGCCCACGCCCATTCCGCTCCCGACACGGGCAAGCAAAAGGTCCGTTCCGCCGAGATCGGCACCGACATCCTCAAGGCCCTGGCCCAGCTGGCGCCTTCGACCTCGCTGTCGCGCCTGTCCGAACACGTCGGCATGCCCGCGAGCAAGGTCCACCGCTACCTCCAGGCGCTCATCGCCAGCGGTTTCGCCGAGCAGGAGGCGGCCACCAACCACTACGCGCTCGGCCGCGAAGCCCTGCGGGTCGGCCTGGCGGCGCTGGGCAGCATCAATGTGCTGAAAGTGGCAGCGCTGCCGCTGGCGCAGCTGCGCGACGACCTCAACGAGACCTGTTTCCTGGCCGTGTGGGGCAACCAGGGCGCGACGGTGGTCGGTATCGAACCGGCCGCGCGCGCAGTGACGCTGGTGACCCAGATCGGCTCGGTGCTGCCGTTGCTGTCGTCCTCGACCGGCCTGGTGTTCGCGGCCTACCTGCCCGGGCACCAGACGGCCAGCCTGCTCGACGATGCATTGGCGGCACTCGACGGCGATGCACGGCCGCTGGCCACCTTGCAGACGATTCGCGCGCGTGGCCTGCACCATGTGCATGGGTCGTTGCTGCCCGGGGTCGATGCATTGTCGGCGCCCATCTTCGATGCACGAGGGCAGATCGCTGCGGTCATGACCGTGGTCGGACCGGCGTCGACCTTCGATGCCGACGAACAGGGCCCGGCGGCTCGGCGTCTGCTCGCGGCAGCGCAGGCGACCAGTTGGCGAATGGGCTATCACGCCGAGGAAAGCGTAGGCGACTGAACGGCACGCGGAGAACGGCACCGACTGTTGCCCACCGTGCAACAGTGAATGTCAAAAGCAGTGGTATTTCCTTCAGGGTCAAGCGCTTATGCTGGCTCGACTGATTGGCAGGGGTGACAACTCCCCCTCTTCACCTCTGCCGGTGGGTACCTCGACGCGGATTTTGAAGCTCCTTGATCTGTCGTCTCGATTGGCCGCTGCCTGTGGACAGCGGCTTTTTTTATGGCCGGTCGGCCTTCAGGGACGGCCGCCTCAGCCCTTCAAGGCGTTGATGAAGTCGTCCAGCCAAGGCTCGGCATCGGTTTCCTGGTCGACCGTTTCGCTGGCATCCAGACGCAGCATGGGCACGACTTCCTGCACGCCAAGCTCGGCGTACAGCTCGCGCAGCTGCTCGCCGCCACCACAGTAGGTATCGCCGTAGCTCGAGTCGCCCAGCGCGATGACGCCGCCCGGCAAGCCCCGCCATTGGCTTGGCAGCGTGTCACGCAAGCTGTCGTACAGCGGCATCAGGTCATCGGGCAACTCGCCCATGCCGGTGGTCGAAGTGATGGCCAGCAGGGCCTCGGGCGCGAACGCCTGGATGTCCGCGAGCGTGCCGCGCGGTGCGTGCCAGGTCTGGAAGCCTGCCTTGCCCAACAACGAAGCAGCGTGACGAGCGACGTCCTCGGCGGTGCCGTAGACCGTTCCTGAAATGATGGCGACTTTCATCGGGTGAAGATTCCGAACAGAGTGAAGCCGTAGGATACGCGTATTGGTCGATAGCAAAAGGCCAATGCATGAACGCGGTCTTCACATGTCATGGGCTATCATGTGCGGCATGCTGCCTGGATGCGCTGAGCGATCGCGCGTGACGGCAGTCGGCGCCCAGCCGATGAGGGGTGGGCAGCGTTCGAACGACCCGCGATGCACGGCCCCTCCGCGCGATCGCACCGACCTGATGAGCCTCTTCGAGTTCGACCATGTCAGACAACCTTCTCACCCAGGATGAGCTGGATTTCATCCTGGACATGCAGCGACTTCCTCAGGTCAGCGCGGCCGATCCAGGGCCAGGCCTGCGCGTGGACGGCGATCGACGGGTCCAGGAGCTGCTCACCCGTCTGGTCGGCCATGACCAGGTCACCTTGCAGGCGCACGTCAACAACCAGCAGATCAGTTTCCCGTTGCACCTGGTGGAAGACGAATTCCACACCCTGCACCTGCAGTTGGGCATGCCCGACATCTACGAGGACGGGCCCCTGTTGCGGCCCTGGCGCCTGACGCTGGAGACGCCGGTCGCCTTGCTCGACGACCGTGATCGTGCCAGTCGACTGTGGGTCCGCGACATCTCGTTCAAAGGGGTGCTGCTGGAGGCGCAGGGCACGGCCAGAACGCCCACGCGCTTCAACATGCGCTTCGCGCCACCAGGCGAGCTGCCGATTCGCCTGCGCGGCCTCAAGCGTCGGCAGATCGACAGTCGCCTGGCCGCCTACGACCTGAGTGAAAGCGCCGAGGACGAGATCGAGCGTTTGCGCGATTACATTCTCCAGGCGCACCGCCGCGTGCATCCGGATGTGCATGACCCGCTGCTGGAGTGAGGCTTGAGCGCCACGCTGCGGCGGCCTTGAAAGCAACCGGACCTGCCTGCCCCGGCCTGCGCGCGGGCCTGCACTTCGGTTATGCTCGACGACCTTCACACGGAACAGACAGCGTTGACCACCCAGCACATGAACAGCCCCATTCTCGTCACCGGCGCCAGTCAGCGCGTCGGGCTGGCCCTGGCACTCGCGCTGGCCAAGGCCGGCCATACTGTGATCGGCACCAGCCGCCGCATCGGCACCGAGGCCGCACACCCGAACATCATCCCGTTCCAGGCCGACCTGTGCGTGCCGGCCGAGCGCCAGACGCTGATCGACCATCTGCGCAACGACTACCCTGGCCTGCGCGCGATCGTGCACAACGCCTCGCTCTGGCTGGACGATGGCCTGGATAACCTGCAGACCATGTTCCAATTGCACGTCGAGGCGCCCTATCACCTCAACCTGGCGCTGGGTGAACAGCTGGGAAAGGTCGAGAAGGCCGACATCATCCATGTGTGCGACGAGACGTCGTCACGCGGCAGCAAGAGCCACATTGGCTATGCCGCGACCAAGGCCGCGCTGCAGAACATGGTGCTGTCGTTCGCCGAGAAGTATGCCCCCACCGTGCGGGTCAACGGGATCCTGCCGGGTCTGCTGATCTTCAAGGAAGACGGCGACCAGGCCTACCGTGAGCACGCCTTGAAAAAAGCCCTGCTGGAGTTCGAGCCAGGCGCCGGCCCCTTGGTCGATGCCGTGATGTTCCTGCTCGAAAGCCGCTACAGCACCGGAAGCCAGGTGGTCATCAACGGTGGCCGCCATCTGAAGAACCGAATCGCCTAGGAGTCGCCATGACACCCCAACAACAGCTCGAACTCGAGGCCGCCGCGTTCCGTCGCCTGGTCGAACACCTGCGCAGTCGCACCGACGTGCAGAACATCGACCTGATGAGCCTGTCGGGCTTCTGCCGCAACTGCCTGTCGAAATGGTACAAGGCCGCCGCCGACGAACGGCAGCTCGACCTGAGCCTGGACGATGCCCGCGAAGCGGTGTACGGCATGCCCTATGCCGAATGGAAAGACCGTTACCAGACCGACGCCAGCCCTGCCCAACAGGCGGCCTTCGAACAAGGAAAACCCCGTGACTGACCTGGCCACCCTGCGCGAGCGCCTGACCACCGGCGAGCACGCCTTCGCCGATACGCTGGCGTTCATCGCCGAACACTACCGCTACACGCCGCAAGCGTTCGACAACGGCGGCGTGCACAACGCCGCTGGGCAGAACGAGGGCTCCTGCAAGACCCTGGGCCTGGCCGTGCTCGAGGGCCTGAGCGACCAGGAAGCCTTGCTGGCGTTCGGCGAGCATTACCGCAGCGTGCAGGCCACGCCGGACGGTAGCGACCATGCCAACATCCGGGCGCTGATCGCCTACGGTCTGGCTGGCGTCACCTTCACCGAACAGCCGCTGCAACGCCTGGCCTGACACGAGGCTCGCAGACCCTGGCCTGGCGCACGTCCAGGCCAGGATCGCTTCACGCCGTGGCCGCGGCGCGCACGAGCGGCCGGCATAGCTGCTCCAGGCGCGAGCCTTGGTAGGTGGTTTCGCGGAAGAAGCGCCAGCGTCCGAACAGCCCGTACACATGGGTGATCCGTCCCATTTCGACATAGCCCATGCGCATGTGCAGACGCATGGCCGGCACGTTGTGGCTTTCGACCACATCGATCGTCGTGGTGCAGCCCTTCTCGCGCATGCATTCCCACATGGTCAACTGCGCGGTCTGCGACAGGCGCGTGCCGTAGTAACGGCGGATCAGCTCTCCGCTGTGGGCGAAATACTGCCCTGGCGCGACCTTGAACGTGCAGCCGTAGTAGTGCTTGTCGTAGTAATCGTCCGTGGTCGACCACATCACGCCCACCACATCGCCGGCTTCGTCTACCCACATGTGACCGACATGACCTTGTTCGGCAAACTCGCGCATGACGCCTACACGGTCACCGAAGTGGCGTTCGAACCGGTGGACGTTCTCAGGTGTGATGTCGAGGCGGGTGAGCGGTGGATGCTCACGCAGTTTGAACCGCTCGATCGGCATGCTCAGGTCACGCTCGGTCCAGATCAGTTCCCAGTGAAAGAACACGTACCGTTCGAAGGCCGTCTTC